>JADGRT010000245.1 GCA_017880715.1 Verrucomicrobiia bacterium
CGCGTCGATGGCCGCCAGGGATTTGTAGATCGTCGAGGCCCGGTTCCAGACAACCTCGAAATTCGACGGATTCAGGGGGTCGAGGAAGAAATTGGCGTTTTCGCGATAGTTGGTCAGATGGGCGTCGCCGGTGGTAACTCCGCCGTCCTTGCCAATCATGTTGCCGCAATCTTCCACCGGTATGTTGTAGGCCTTGGACAGCAGTTGGGCCGCCCCCGCCACGTCTTTGCGCACCATGTCCACACCATCGAAAATACCGCGCACCAGGTTGGCCACGATGTCCGGATGGTCCCGATAAAAGTCGTTCCGCACCGCCCAGACGTCAGCAATAAGATGGTTCGCACTGCCGGTGGTCACGACCAGGCGGGTGCCCGGGACTTTGTCCGTAACGGTGTAAATGTCCGGCGACCAGCCGACGAAGGCGTCGTAGGACCGATCCAGAACGAAGAGTTTCGCCGCCGCCGGGGCGTCCCCGGCCCATTTAAAGTCCACCTGCACGGGATCGATGCCGGCGTCGATGAGGAGCGACATGATGAAGTAATGGCTGGGCGAATTCTGGGCCAGCACGACCTTGCGGCGCTTGCCATCTTTCATCCGAAAATCGTTAATGTTACGAATGTCACCGCGCGCCACGATGCCATCGCCACCTCCGGACCAGTCGATTTGCTGGCAAATCACGGGCACCGTGCGCGAGTCTTTCACCAACTCGGGCGCAAACAACGCCATCATGTCCAGCGTGCCCCACAGGACGTGGCTGTGGCCGCTCGTAAACAACTCGCGGGCTTTAACCGGATCATCCACAATGGAAAGCTGCAAATAAAAACCGTATTTCTTGTAGAAAATACTCTCCTGGTTAGCGGCCATGCCACGGTTCGCCATGATGATCGGCGCCCAGCCCGGCCAGACATTGATGGGGAACTGGACCACGAGCTTGCCGTCTTTCATCGGCTTATCGTAGTCGCTCACCCCGCTCACGGGCGGAATGGCCGAACCATCGACCAGCGACACCGCTTTGTCGCCGGCTAGCAATTGCTTGGCCACATCGGCGGCAGACGCAGCGGCGGGTTGGCCCGCGGGCGTGGTTGCAGCCTTGGCGGCATCCAACGCCTTTTTCACTTCCTGGGGATTCACCGACTGATTAGTAGGCCGACCCGTGGGAGCAATCTGGTCCCACCAGCGATAGATGCCAAAACCAACGACTGCCAGAATCACAATCGTTACCACAAATTTACCTCGTCCAGTCATATGATTTTCCTTTCTCGTTAGTTTACTGCGGCAAATCTCGTAAAAAACCTCTCAGATTTTCACCACGGATCACACGGATCACACGGATAATGAGGGTCAACAAAGCCCCTTTTAATCCGTGTAAATCCGTGTAATCCGTGGTCTAAATTTCAAATTTCTTTGGTTAGCTCTATTTCTCGGCAATCTTCTGGCGTTCCGGCGCCGCCGGCGTGGCGGCGGGAACCGCGGTGCTTTCGGCCTGCACCATGCCCATTTTCTTTTTGTACTCCTGGAAAAGCATGTTGCCCCGCAGGCGACGGGCTTCCTGCTGACGCTGAACGTTGGAACCCATTTCCTTCGCCAGATCGAGCGTGGCGCGCATCTGCCCCTCCCCGGACGAGGCGGAACGGCGCAATTGCTCCATGGATTGGCCCAGCTCGCCACCCATCATGCCCTGCAATTCGACGATGGAACCTTTCATGAGCGTGGCCAGGTTCTCCAGCGAATGCCCAACCGCCACGCGCACCTTCACCTGCTCGAAATCACGCTGGAACTTCTGAATCTCGCGCAGGCTTTGAGCGATGATCGCAGTGTTCTGCTGATATAATTCTTCGAGACCGTCGAGTTGGCCCTGGTTATCCTTCAGCTCCTGTTCCAAATCAGAAAGCTGTTCGGCGTAATGCGCGCCGTTGCCCTCGTCGTTGGCGGCGATGGATGCCTGGAGCATGCCCTGGACTTCGTCGCGCTGACGCTGCTGGCGCTTGACCTGGTCTTTCAGCATCGCGATTTGGCCGGCGAGCTGGCCATTGGCAAAGTGCGCCTTGTCCGCCTTGGCCTTGGCGTCGCGGATTCCGCGCTCGACCACGGCCTGGTTGATGGCGTCGGTTTCAGTGGCTTGCTCCGCCGCCAAACCCAGCCAGATAAACACCCGTTTGATGGCTCGAAAGAATCCCATATCCTGCGCTTTCTGTTAGTTGTTTACTTTTTCTTCGGTTCTTCATCCTCGAGCAAAATCTTCTTCTCGACGATGAACTCCAACTGATCGTTGAGCTGCCTGGCGTCCGCCGCGCCCACCACCGTCACCCCCAATTTCTTGAGGGGATCGAACAACCGGGCATCCACATCGAAAGCCACAAAATGCAGCGAGAGACCCGTGTTTTGCCGATCCGCCTGCCGTTTCATCCGGGGGATGACCTGTTCTGGCTTCTCGCCTGTGGTATTGATGCCATCGGTGATCACCAGCACATGCTTATGCGACAGTTTCGTTTTCAGCAACTCGAGGCTCGCCACCTGGACGGCTTGGCCCAAAGGCGTGTTGCCGCTGGGACCGCTGAAGTGCTTCAGCCAATCGCGCATCGCCTCCGCATGGAACGGACCGAAGGGCACGGCGATCCGCGCCCGGCCATTGTCAAACACAACCAAACCCGCGTGAATGTTGCGTGGAACATTGGCCGGCGCCTTGGCCTGGTAATCTTTCAGCCGATCCAGAATGGTGTTCAGCGCCCGCCGGGCAATGACGTGCTTGGGCGCCATGACGCCGGCGTTGTCCTTGACGGCTTCGCCCATGCTCCCGGAGGTGTCAAAAACGATCGCCAGTGCCAGACCCTCCTCGGAAGTCACCGGCGCATCCGCCGCGCCCCCGGCAATCGCCATTGCCAACAGCGTAACGACTACCGCGACCATTCCTTTGCCGCCTTGTCTGGTTCTCATGTGATTTACCCAGGTTAAAATTCGAGCGCAGTGTAGCAGGTGATGCAACTGTGTCAAACCCAGCCGGTCAAGAATTATAACGACGTTTTCAACGGTGGGCGGCGATCCACGCCAAGCGTAATCCCTCCAGCGTCAGCAAGGGATCCACCTGCTGTATTTCGGGCAACTTGGCGGCGATCAATCCGGCATAACCACCCGTCGCCACCACCCTTAACGAGGGGCTATGGAGCTCTCGCTTCAACTCCAGCAGCAACTCGCGAATCAGCCCCCGATACCCATGCACCGCCCCGATCAGCATGGCTTCCCGGGTGCTCTTGCCGATCGCTGAATGGACTTCCCGAATGGTAATCGCCGGCAGCAACGCGGTCTTTTCGTGCAGATAGGTCGTCAGCGCCGAAAGTCCGGGCGCAATAATGCCGCCCGCGTAATTCCCTTCCCGATTGACCACGTCGAACGTCACGGCCGTTCCAAAGTCCACCACGACCGCCGGCGCGCCGTAACGATGTTTGACGGCAATGGCATTGGCGAGGCGGTCCGCGCCAATCGTTTCCGGCCGGGGATAATCAATGCCCAAATTGCCCACCGTCTTCGCCGTCAACTGGAAAGTGCTCACCCCCCAGCCCTGTTTGACGCATCGCCGAATGGGAGCCGTGGCGCGCGGCACGACGCTGGCAAGCGCGGCGCCGGCCAGCGAATGGCCTTTCACGAACTCCTTAACCCTTCGGCCCGCCATCTGATCGAACCAATCGGCCGTCCGGATATTGGCCTGTTTCCTCACTCTTTCCCCGTCCGCCAATCCCAAGTGGGTATGCGTGTTGCCAACATCCAGGAGCAAAATCATATTATTTCTCCAGGGTCACGTCCCCCCCGATCACTTGCTCCAGCCGCCCGTGCTGGGTGCGCACCAGCAGCGCGCCTTCGCTGTCGAGCGATTCGGCGCGGCCGTGAATCACCTGCGCTCCCGACCGCACCGCCACCCGGCGGTTCAAGGTCACGCACTGGCGCTCCCACTCCTCGGCCAAAACCGCAAATTGACCGGTCTTGATCCGCGTGTAGGCTTGGTCCAGCTCCCGGAGCACGGCCGCCGCCAGCGCCGCGCGATCCCACGATTCGCCCGTCTCGATTTTCAGCGAGGTGGCGCTGCGGCGGACTTCCGCCGGGAAGTCGCCGGTGTCCAAATTAACGTCGATCCCGATGCCCAGGATGACGTACTTCACCTGATCCAGCTCGGCATTTAATTCCGTCAGGATGCCCGCCACCTTTTTGCCGCCGACCAGAATATCGTTCGGCCATTTGATTTCCGGCTGACAGGAAGTCTGGCTGCGAATCGCCCGCGTCAGCGCCACGGCCGCCGCCACCACTAACTGGGTGGTTGCCTGGGGCCGTATATCCGGCCGCAACAGCACCGAAAACCACAATCCCTTTCCCGCCGGCGACACCCATGGGCGCCCCAACCGCCCCCGCCCCCGGGTCTGCGACTCGGCAAAGACCACCGCTCCTTCTTCGACGCCATCGCGGGCCAGTTTCTCCACGACATCGCTGGTGGAGGTGGTTTGCTGAAACACCCGGATGTCGCGCCCGATGACCTCCACCGCTCCCAAACGCGATAACAAATCGTCGGCATGCAACACATCGGGCGCCCGCGCCAACCGATAGCCCAAATGAGGCGTGGCCTCGATGTCGTAGCCCAGCGAACGCATTTCCTCGATCCGCGCCCAGATGGCCGCCCGGCTGATGCCCAGTTTCTGCGCCAGTTCGCCCCCGGAAATCGTCCCCGGCCCCGCGGCTCGCAGCGCGCTGAGAATCTGAGCGTCCATGCTCATTTTCGATTTACCGGCGTTGCTCATATCGATCGTTGCCTAAGTTCCCGCATTTCGGAGGGGCGAGCTCCGGGAGCCCCACTTCACTCTTATTGACCGCTGCACCTGAGTCCGCATCCGCCACGGTTATTCCCGGCCATCATGCCTCGAAATCCAGGGCGATGTCCACCGACCGGGCCGAATGGGTGATGGCCCCCACGGAAATAAAATCAACGCCCGTCTCGGCGATGGCCCGCACCGTCTTCAGATTAACCCCGCCGCTGGCCTCGGTTTGCGCCCGACCGCTGACCAGCCGCACCGCCGCCTTCAATTGGTCCACCGCCATGTTGTCCAGTAAAATAATATCCGCCCCCGCTTGCACCGCCTGTTCCACCTGCCGGAGGGTGTCCGCCTCCACTTCAACTTTGAGCTGCGGATAACAACGGCGCGCGCGACGCACCGCCGCCGAGATGGCATTCGGCGTCTCC
>JADGRT010000246.1 GCA_017880715.1 Verrucomicrobiia bacterium
TTCTTCACGCGGCGGTCTTCCCCCGAATGGAAGGTCAAAATGGCCACCCGCGCCCCCGGCTTCAGACATCCTGGCAAGAACCGCAAAAACGTTTCCAGGGCGCTGAACTCATCGTTGACGGCAATCCGCAAGGCTTGAAACACGCGGCGAATCGGCGCATCGCCTGCCAGTTCCCGCTCCCGTTCCGGCAAAACAGCCAGTGCCTCCCGGATGGCGGCGGTCAGCTCGTCGGTGGTTTGGATCGGCCTGCTCGCCTGTGCGCGCAGAATCTGTTTTGCCAGCAGATCGGCCAGCGGTTCATCGGAATACTCCGTCAGCAACTCCGCCAGATCGTCGGCTTTCACCGTTGCCAAAAAAGCGGACGCAGGCTGTCCCTTGTTCGGGTTCATGCGCAGGTCCAGCGGGCCGGCGAGCTTGAAGGAAAAACCACGGGTCGGATTGTCCAGTTGCATCGACGAACAGCCCAGGTCGGCCAAAACCATGTCAACACCCGCCACGCGATGGGCGCCCAACACTCGCGACAAACCGGCAAAATTCGAGTGGACAACGACCAGCGCCTCCTGGGGAATCCCGGCTAGGCGGAGGCGCGCCTCGGTTTTCGGAAGTTCCAAGGGATCGACATCGAGTCCGAAAAGCTGCCCGCCGGGCAAAAGGCG
Source organism: Verrucomicrobiia bacterium (assembly GCA_017880715.1). Taxonomy (GTDB): domain Bacteria; phylum Verrucomicrobiota; class Verrucomicrobiia; order Limisphaerales; family UBA1319; genus JADGRT01. The sequence continues at coordinate 657 of JADGRT010000246.1, forward strand.
CTGCAATATCTCCTGCGCATGACCGCCATAACCCAGGGTGGCATCGACGGCAATCTCACCTGGTTTGGGATCCAGTATTTCCAGCACTTCCCGCAAGCAGATGGGGCGATGCATCCCGGCTGGCGTTCTTCCGGATGCCAGGACTTTCTCGACCGCATCTGGATATTTGCCCGGGTTCAGTTCCTTGTATTTCTCCTGGAAACTGCGCGGGTGCGTGCCGCGATAGCGCGGCCGGCGTTTGGGTTTTTCCGGGGGCAAATCCATGAATAAGTCTATGCTCTTGACGCTTGTTGGCGAGTCTCCACATTTTCAGAAAACCGCATGGGCGCCCTTACCTTAACCGTTGGTGGGTAGGGCGGTGCTGCGGCGCCGCCCAAATATTAGGGCTGAGCGGCAGCTCAGCCCTACCAGTTCATGGAGAGAAACGGCTCGAACAAGCGTCAAATGCATAGCTCCACCCATGAATTGATGGCTGCGAGCGTCATCTTAAGTTCATGACCACTAAGCCGTCGGCGAAATCGGCAGGTTGATGAAAAAGGTGGTTCCCTGTTCCGGCGTGGTTTGAAAGCGCACCGTGCCTTTCAAATACCGCTCGGTCAGCAATTTGATGCTATAAGTTCCCAAGCCGCGGCCGTGCCCCTTGGTGGAGAAGGAACGGCTGAAAACCTGCAATTGAACGTCGCGGGGCATAAAGGTCGGGTTTTGCACCCAGAACTGCAGCGAACCGTCGATCCGATCGCAACCCACTGTCACCGTCTCTCCTTGTGGGACGGCTTCCAAGGCGTTCTTGATCAAATTACCCAAGACCCGTTTTAACAAAATGGGATCGTTGGAGAACCCAGCCGCCACCGTTTTCGGTGAAAGACAAAGCTGCCGGGCGCGGCTGACGGGGTGGTTTTGGTAGAGGCTGACAACTTCCTTCAGAATCTCGTCCGAGCGGATCGGAACGCGGGTGGCGCTATACTCATTACACTCGGCGGCCGCCAAATCTTTCTGGGCCAAAACCTCTTCAACCATGTCGTTCAGAGTGACGCGGGCCAGTTCCAGGTCTTTTTGCATGGCCGGTGGCGCCGTCTCTTTCATGAGGTCCATCAGTCCCACCAGCCCGCCGGCCGAGTTGATCAGATTGTGGAAGAAAATCCGTTCCAGGACTTGGCGTCGTTTCAGGTGGCTGATGTCAATCACCGACACCAGCGAGTACAACTCGTCATGGTGGTGGAATGGAGTGGCGACCACCATCAAATCCATGGCTGCGGACTGACAATTGATCATTCGCGTGATCCGGCATTCCTCCACCCCGCGTTGTCCCTGGAGACTTTTCAGAATGGCTTTGACCGCGCCGCACTGGGAGCAGAATTCGGTTGTGCCGCATCCGCCCGCCTTTTCCCGGGCGTGAATGCAATCCAGCGCTTCTCCGGGCCGCAAGCCAAGGATTCGCTCATACTCTTGGGCCGACATCAGACTGAGCAGGTTGTCGCTGGCAAAGACAATCTGGCGCTGCTGATTCAGAATCAGGACGACATTCTGCATCGCATTCAGCAGCGTGCGCGCTTCGTTCGATTCCGCAACGTCGGCCGCCTGGCGTTGGACCACCTCGATCGACACCCGCTCGGCTGGGGCAAATTCAGTTAGGGGGATTGCATTCCGCATATTAATGGGCAGGACCTTGGCGCCAAGGTCTCCAGCCGGAAACCACTCTAGGCCCTAATCCACGACTGGCAACGGGAAACTGCTTCGGGAGAACCAGACGAAAAAAGCGTGAATCAAACGGGGTCTTGTTCGTCCTCGTCCTTCGGCCTTCGGCCTCGATTCTGAACGGGAATATCGAGGACGAAGGACGAGGACGAGGACGATGGAATACAGAGTCGCGCTCGGTTTGGCGGCCTTGGCAATGCCATCTGCTCAAATCGTCATCGGAAAGCGCCAGAGGACTCTCATCTTTACCGCCAAAAGATTCGACTAGATAAATTTTTCGATTCGGCTGGGCTGAGCCGATGCTAGACGCCGTACACATGTGGACGCTGGATCAGTAAAGCGATCCTGCAACGAATCACCGCTAGAACGCTGGAGCCCGAGCCACCTCCACGCCAGGAATTGCTCCAGGAATTTTGCCGACGCAACGACTGGCGTAATCGCAAAGGCGAGCTTTGTCTCAGCTCAGCCAATGTTCTTCATTTGGATAAAATGTTGCCTGCTGCTTTTGGGCGCGGCTGGTGTTTGGTCCGTGGAGGCTAACCCGGCTTGCAGCGGTCTTCCTTGGCGGGCGTCTTTTTTCGCGCGCCCTCCTTTTTGATTCTTTCCCAGTTCACCAGGGTGTTCAAAATCAGCAGGCCCCGAGCCATTAGGTCTGGCCCTGGATGGCCGTCGGCTTTGCGTGCCCAGAACCCCCCAAGCATCGCCACCAGCAAGTTGGCTTCGAAGAGCGTCAGCGGGGCGGGGACTGGCTGGCCGGCCATCTCCTGGGACGCATCGGTCGAGGGTGCGGGTTCAAGCCCTGGCGTTTTTTTTTAACACTTCCAAAATGGCTATTTCTTCCGGAGTATAGAGCACGGAGGCGGGCAAATGCGGATGCGCCTTGCCCAAACGGCACAACAGCAACACGCGCCAAGCCACGATCATGTCCAGGACCAACGCTCGGATCAGCGCCTGGGCACTTTCCATCTGCCGGCTCTCCACCTTGCAGACATCTTTAAGCACCTGATGCCAACATTCGATGCCCCACCGCAGTCCATACCAGCGGACCAGGCGGCGGGCCATCTTGGGCGAGTCAATTTTCCAGTCGGTCAAGAGCACCCAGTCAATGGGCTCCGCTCCTTGGGGCGGGTTGATTTCGCTGGCCCGCAGCGTCCACACCTCCATTGTCCCCCAACTATTCTTGCAGCCCACCCGCGGGGGTTGGAGGTGGATTTTGGCCCACCGCAGTTCCAGCGTGGCGGTGCGGGCGGGCCGATCGGTATTGCGCGGAATCTCCACCACCATAGTGGCGCCACAGGGTTGGCCGGACAAGTGCGCCCAGAGTTTTTCCCCCGACTCGAGCACCCGATCATGCTCCGCCCGAATTAAATAATGCAGGTTGGGCGGCGTGACGGTAGCGCGGTCATACAAATCCACGATATCCGATTCCCGGTCCCCGCTCACCACCAGGGCCGTGCGGGGCATTTGGGCAGCAATACTGGCTGCGGCTTGAAAGGCCTCCACCCAGCGGACGCTTTCCTTTTGGTCGATGGATTGCTCGTTGCGGTGGGCCGTGTCGGAGACGGGCTGGCGCGCCCAGACCTTCGCCCAGGCACAGCCCAAGGGGATGCGATCCAAACGAAACGCTTGCAGCGTGTGCAAGAGCAGTCCGCGGCCGGGATTGCGCTCGTCCCCGATGGGCCCCAGCCCGGTGGTCTTCTGGAGCGTGTTATAGCTCAGGGCAGTCGTGTCCTGAGCCAAAATCACCACTTTCTCCGCCGCCATGCGGCGCCGGGTATTGTTCTGGTGCGGCGCCAGGAGATTCTCAAATCGCAGCTCCGCCCGGCCATTTTCAATGAAGGCATAAGCGGCTTTGCCGCCGGCCGCTCCGCCGAAGCTGGTATAAAAGCTCCAGTCCGGATGCGCCCAGCGGTCTTGCAGCATCCGGGCCAACCGCCGGTTGAGCTTGACATGCCCCAAAGCCAGTCCGTCCAGTTCTTCCTCGATCCAATGGTCCTGCTGGCTGGGGCTAAAGATGGAACGGGGCACCACCGGCGGCAGCGTTCGCCGTTGCAGTCGCGCGCGGGCTTGCCGGTCCCATTGCCAAACCCAGACATCTTTGGTGCTCTTGGGGCGAACGTGGGGGCTGGGACTGGAGCGGCCGCGGCCCAGGCTTCGACCGATGCACCGCCAGTTGGCGGCGGTTAAAGATTTGCCGGTGTAGGTGCTGCGGTCCACATAGGTTTCGACTAACACTGGGCTGCTGCCATAGCGCTCAAACCAATCGGTGCGCACCCGTTGCAGGACCATTTGGTAGCAGCGGCTGGCCAGGTTGGCGCAATGCAATTCGGGCCGAATGAGAAAGCGCGACAGGCAGATGACCAAATGACGGTTCTGTTCCCGGGCCTGGGCATCCCAGCCAATCCAGCAATCACGGCAATCCAGGTAGAAGGAAGGCGGACCGAAACCGAAGGCCCCGATCACGTCGGCCCCGGCCCAAATGAGGTAGCGCAACTGAGTTCCCACCAAGGGAGCGCCTTGTAGCGGATGCAGGCGGCTGATGAGTCGGTTCCAGAGCAAGTGTTGGTCATCGTCCGCGTCAACGATGAGGCTCAAACGCAAATCGGGGATTTGCTCGACGGAGCGGGGCAGTTGGGGCAGCGGGGGCAGGGGCTGACCGTCGTCGAAAAGTTTGCGTTTGGCCAAACGAGGGGCTCTGGGGGCTGGGGGCGGCAAGCGCACCAAGCCCTGTTCTTCCAGGCGTTTGACGCAGACATTGGCGGAGCTGACACAAAGCTCGCCTTTGCGATTACGCCAGTCGGTGCGGCGGCAAAACTCCTGGAGCAGTTCCTGG
>JADGRT010000247.1 GCA_017880715.1 Verrucomicrobiia bacterium
GGTCGTTTTGTGACCAGCGAGAAAGGCATCCCCCGGGTCAAGGTCTATTCGGCCAAGGGCGCGTTCGAAAGCGTCGTGGCCGGCCCCGAGCAATTTCCGAGATACCGCGCCAATACCTCCATCGTCAATCCGGCGGGATTGGATGTGGCGGCGGATTCGGCGGGACGCGTGTGGGTGGCCGATTCGATGACCGGCGCGGTGCGGGCGTTCTCACGGATCAAAAAGGAGCGCGTGCTGTGAATTCGGGAACCCCATCGCGAAGGGATTTTTTGCGGAGCGCGGCGCGCTATCCGCTGCTGGCCGCCCTGGCGGTGATGGGCGGCCACCTTATCGCACGCAGGCCGGAGGCCGCTGCGACCTGCGCCATCCGGCCCTGGTGCGGGGGATGCAACCAATTCGAAACCTGCCCCAAGCCGCAGGCCGAAACCGTGCGTCAGCGGGCCACGATTGCGTCCGCGACGGGAAAGGTTGGGCAACCTTAATTTATGGCTGAGAGCAAACCATCTGCGACCCGACGCCAGTTTTTCCGCGATGGCCTGCGCGGGGCATTACTCTTCGGTCTGGGGGCGGTGACCACCCTGTTCGCGCGCCACAGCCAGCCCAAGAAACTGGTGTGGCAGATCGATCCGGCTAAGTGCGTAATGTGCACCAACTGCGCGACCCAGTGCGTGCTGCAGCCCTCCGCGGTCAAGTGCGTGCAGATTTACCCGATCTGCGGCTACTGCAAGCTCTGCACAGGATACTTCGAGCCGCAGCCCAACGCGCTCAACACCGGCGCCGAGAACCAGCTTTGTCCCACCGGCGCGATCAAACGCACGGCCCTGGAGGATCCTTATTACGATTACACCATCGATGAACCGCTCTGCATCGGTTGCGCCAAATGCGTGAAAGGATGCGTGCTCTTCGGCAACGGCTCGTTCCAACTTCAGGTTCGCCACGATCGCTGTGTCAATTGCAATGAGTGCTCCATCGCCGTGGTCTGCCCCGGCCAGGCCTTCAAACGAGTGCCGGCGGATCAACCTTACCTTTTGAAAGATCGGGAACGCCAAGGATGAGTCCGATCTCGCAAAAATCGAGGACGATGGACGAGGACGATGGACGAGGACGACCAGGCAGGCGTTGCGAGACTCCGCCCTCCGAGCGGACCGGCTCATGGGCAGTCCGGTTTTTACCTTTGTTAATCCTGACCGTGGGGATGCTGTTCTCGATCGCCGCCGCGTACGGGGTCGAACGGTTTCCGCCCCCCGAGTTCGAAAGTGGATACAAAATGCCACCGACCACTGTCCCCGCAGCACGTTCGACTTGGATGGAGTATGTCGATGTTGGCGCATTGTTGGCAGCCCTCACCCTGGCTTCGTGGATGTCCTTAAAGAAACGGTCGCGCAAAGGCGTGTTCGTGGTGATGCTGGGTTCTCTGCTCTATTTTGGCTTTTACCGGAAAGGCTGCATTTGCCCGGTGGGGTCGATTCAGGACGTGACCCTGGCGTTATTTCAGCACAGCTATGTGGCGCCGGTGACCGTGGTGGCTTTCTTTTTGCTGCCCTTGATTTTTGCGCTGTTTTTCGGACGAACATTCTGCGCGGCGGTATGTCCATTGGGAGCCATGCAGGACGTGGTCCTGGTGAAACCCCTCAAACTGCGGCCCTGGCTGGAACAGACTTTGGGAATTCTGCCTTTCCTCTATCTGGGTTTGGCGGTCCTGTTCGCCGCGACCGGCAGCGCCTTTGTGATTTGCCAGTACGATCCGTTTGTCTCCTTTTTTCGGCGCAGTGGCAGCTTTAATATGTTCGTCCTGGGAGCGGCCTTTCTGGCAGTAGGGCTTTTTTACGGCCGTCCCTATTGCCGCTTTCTTTGTCCCTATGGCGCGCTGTTAAGTTTGCTGTCCCGGTTTTCCCAGTGGAAGGTGACCCTGTCGCCCGACGATTGCCTGCAATGTAAAATCTGCGATACCGCCTGTCCGTATGGAGCCATCAGCGAACCGGCGGCGCCGCCAACGGATGCTTCACGAAAAAGCAGGCGCTTCCGAGTGGTCGCCTGCTCGCTTTTGCTGCCAGTATTGCTGCTGGTTGGAGGTTGGATCGGAGGCCAATTGAACGTGACCCTGTCCAAGAAAAACCCCACGGTGCAGTTGGCTGAAAGGATTGCAGCCGAGGACGCCGGCAAGATCACCGACCCCACCGACCCCACGGACCCCATCAATGCCAGTAAGGCGTTTCGCCAGACGGGACGAGCCACTCAAGAATTGATCGACGACGCCCTGCAGGTGCGACGTCAGTTTGTGATCGGCGGCTGGATTTTGGGCGCCTTTGTCGGGCTGGTGTTTGGCGCGAAACTCATTGCCCTTTGGGGATCTCAACCGGCGGATGTATATGAACCCGATTCGGCCGATTGCGTGGCGTGCGGGCGGTGTTATACGTATTGCCCCAGAGTAATCGTGCAGTTAAAATATATCAACCGCAAGAAGGTCATTCCGCTGACGCCGGTCTGAGTTATGCCTCCAACTCCCCAAAACAGCGCGCCCGACCCGAAGGGGTCAGCGGATGTCAGCACCTCCCCCGCCTTGAGCTGGCCACGGGTGGCGAAGACGACGGCGTATGTATCCGCCGTCTTCTGTTTGCTCATTCCGCTGCTGCTGGCGGTCAACCATTTTCACAGCCTCGCGCACGATTCGTTGAATTCACCCGCCTTGACCGAGCTGAAGCTGGCGCTGGCGCGAAACCCGCGCGATGAAGCGTTGAAGAAACAGATTCGCGCCTTGGATCAGGAATTGCGGGAAATCCAGGTCTGGCATGTGGCCATGGGCACCCGAGGCGCCTGGTTGTTTCTCGGGAGCGCCCTCCTGTTTCTCTCGACGTTCAAGTACGCCACGCAGCTCAAGAGACTGCCGCGCCCGGACAAGACGCAAAAAAGCGCTGAAGACGAAGTTCGTGAAACCGCCCAAGTGCAATGGGCCGTCCTCGGAGCCATGGCGGTGGTGGGCGGGGCAGCCTGGATGCTCGCGGCGAATGGCGAAACTCAATTGAAGGCCTCCGCGCCAAACCCGTCTGGCGGTGCTCCCCTGCCTGTGGCTGCAGCCGCACCCGTGGCGCCGACCACCCCGTTTCCGACACCGGAGGAAATCAAATCAAATTGGCCGAGATTTCGCGGTCCCGATGGATTGGGGTTGTCGGCTTACACCAACCTGCCGACCGCCTGGAATACCAACACCGGCGAAGGCATTCTGTGGAAAGTTGAAGTGCCCATCTCGGGACCGAACTCGCCGATCCTCTGGGGCAACCGTCTTTTCCTCACCGGCGCCAACTCGAAAAAACGCGAGATCTATTGTTACGACGCGCTCAGCGGCAAATTGCTGTGGCAGAAAGCGGTGGTTTCCGGCGCCGCGCCCAACGCGGAAGCCCCGAACGTGGTCGAGGACAGCGGCACATTTGCACCGTCCACCGCGGCGACCGACGGCCGGCGGATCTATGCCATTTTCGCCACCGGCGATGTGGCGGCCTTTGATTTCGCGGGCAACCAAGTGTGGTCGCGTTATCTGGGCCCGCTCGACAACAGCTATGGGCATGCCTCCTCACTGGTCCAGCATCAAAACCGATTGCTTGTACAGCTCGATCAAGGTACCGGCAAAGATGGCAAATCCAAGCTGCTGGCGCTGGATGCGCTGACGGGGCAGACGGCCTGGGAATCACCGGCTCGGCCCGTGCCCAATTCGTGGTCCACGCCCATTGTCATTCACGCGGCGAACAAGGATCAAATCATCACCTGCGGCAATCCCTGGGTCATCGCCTACGATGCCGCCAATGGATCGGAACTGTGGCGCGCCAAGGTGTTGTATGGCGAAGTGACGCCATCGCCGGTTTTTGCTAATGGCCTGGTCTATACCGTGATGGACGGCGAAAAATTATCAGCGATCAAACCCGACGGCTCGGGCGATGTTACCAAGACCCATGTCGCCTGGAGCGCGGAAGACGGACTGCCCGACATCACGAGTCCGGTGGGCGACGGGCAGCGGATTTTTTTAATAACGACCAGCGGTTTGCTAACCTGTTACAACGCCCCGGACGGCAAGAAAGTGTGGGAAAAGGAATTGGAGTTGGGTTTCCATTCATCGCCGAGCATCGCCGGCGAGCGGCTGTATCTTTGGGGCGACAAAGGCATGGGCCTGGTGCTGGCGGCGGCGGGCGAATTCAAGGAACTCGCCCGGTCCGATTTGGGTGAGCCCATTTTATCGTCGCCGGCCTTTGCCGACGGCCGGATTTACATCCGCGGGAAAAAGAACCTGTTTTGCCTCGGGAACAAGGGGAAGTAGGAGTAAGCCATGGAAGCAACGCTGAGAGTCTTGAACGAACTCGAACGCAATGGCGTGATCAGTCGTTATGCCATCGGGGGTGCGGTGGGCGCCATCTTCTACATGGAGCCGTTCCTGACCTATGATTTGGATATCTCCGCGCCGTGCTAGGCCGCCATCAACTCACAGAAAAGTACGACGCATGGAACACCGCGAAATAGAACTGCTCTTTGCCGCCAAGCAACGGCGTCGCCACGAACTGGCCCGGCTGCCGATCGAGGAAAAACTCCGCGCCGTGGTCCGCCTTCAGGAAATGGCCGCGCCCATCCTGCGGAAACGCGGCACTGCCGTCCGCTGCTGGAAATTGGAGCCATCGAGCCATGCCTGAAATCCAGCCGTGGGGGAAAAAACCTGTTTTGTCTGGGGAACATGGGGAAGTACTGGGCGGATGAAGGCAAAAGATGGCGGCGCTCTGCCGAGGCGCCGCTACACGCTCCAGGTGCGCAGGATCGCTCTCGAGTAGCTGGAACGGGGTTTGTCGAAGTGTCCGTGGCTCCCTGGACTGTGGGCCCCCAGTGGGTCATCCAACTGGTGGCCCAGCAGCGGCGAGCAGGCCGCCTTGGGTCTGGATGTGCATCAGCTCCAGCTACTGCTCCGGAATGGCAATCCCAGCCGGGTCCAAACCGCACCCCTGTGGCGGCCGATTGCCCCGGCGGCCTAACGCCGGCCTGGCCGTGACCAAAGGTTAAAAAAGATTTGCCGTTCCATTTCCTGACTCTCTAAGCTGGCGCCCGTGCAGTGCGAGTTTGCTTATCGGGGCCGCCAAGTCAGCGCCACCGAAATCGAGTTTATCCGGCAGTTGATTGCCGCCCATCCGGCTTTGAGCCGGCGGCGGCT
>JADGRT010000019.1 GCA_017880715.1 Verrucomicrobiia bacterium
GCTATCTTGGCTGATCGCAGCGTCCGGCTTTTAGCCGGGTGGTTTGGCGAGCGGTGCGCCAATGCCTGACGGTTTCTAATCGTCCTGCGCCCGCCGCGCCTCACGCGTTGACCGAAATCAGTTTTTGGGCGATCTCCTCACCCAACCGGACCGCGTCTTTAACCGCGGCTTTGCCTTCGGCATAACAGGCGGGGCCGCTGCGAAACGAAACGGCGCGCAAATGAATCAGATGCCCCAGGATGCGCGCGTACGCCGCTACGGGACTTTGGCAACCGCCGCCCATGGCGTGCAGGAAGGCTCGCTCGGCCAGCACGCACTGGTGCGTGTTGAAATGATCCAACTGCAAGCAAACGTCCGCTACCTTCCTGTCCTTTTCCCGCGTTTCAATGCCGATGGCGCCCTGCCCCACGCAGGGCAGCATTTCCTCCGGCTCGAGGCAGGTCGCCAGCAACCCGTTTAACTGGACGGACGGCCCTTCGGCGTCTTCCGGCTCCGGCTTCGCCTGGGCGCGCAATTGGCCTCCCGGCATGATCCGGAATTGGAGCCGCTCCAAACCGGCGGCCGCCAGAATCGTGGCGTCCATTTCCGATTGTTCCCACAGCTTCCGCAGGCGCGTGCCGACGTTGCCGCGAATCGGCACGACCTTGAGATCGGGTCGCACGGCCAGCAACTGCGCCTGACGGCGCGTGCTGCTGGTGGCGACGGTGGCGCCCTGGGGCAGGCCGGACACGGTAAGTCGGGGCTTGAATCCGCGTTTCGGCTGCTGGCCCGGCGACCATTCCGCCACCGGCTCAACGCCGCTGCCTGGCGGTTGGTCGAGGGCCTGCGCGTTGCGATAAAGCAGCACATCGCGCACATCGGCGCGCCGGCAGACGGCCGCCAGAGTCAAACCGGCGGGAAGTTCCGTGGGCAGATCTTTGAGGCTATGCACCGCCAGATCGGCCTCGCCGTTCAACAGGGCAACTTCGAGCTCTTTCGTAAACAGTCCTTTGGTCGCGGCGGGATCGGCGCCCGCCAAAGCAGCGGTTTGCAGCTTGTCGCCGGTGGTCTTGACGATTTTGATTTCGAACTTCCGTTTCGGGAAGGCCTGGCGGCATTGTGCCAGCACCCGGCGGGCCTGCGCCAGAGCGAGGGCGCTGCCGCGAGTGGCCAGGACGAGAGTGGGTGGTTCAGCGGTGTCAGCCATAATGAAAGATACTGTGGGCAAACCGATCGACGATCAAGCCATGGTCCGGGCCCGTCCGGCCAAAAGGGCCTTTACCTTCTCGCCAATGATGGTCTCGCACTTTTTTATTTCGGCCTGGCGGTTCTTGAGATAGTCGTCCGCGATGGCTTTCAAGTCGTCGATGTTGTACAAATAAACGTTCTCGAGAAAATTGACCTCCGGCTCGATATCGCGTGGAACGGCGATGTCGATGAGCAGCAGCGGCCGGTGCTGGCGCAGCTTCATCAGCGGCTCCAGGCGGGCGCGATCCAGGACGTAGTCGGGCGCCGCCGTGCTGCTGATCACGATATCCACCGGCGCAAACTCCCGTTCCCATTGGAAAAAACTCAGCGCCCGTCCGCCCAGGTCCGTGGCCAGCGCCACGGCCCGGTCGTAGGTGCGGTTGCAGACCAACAACTGGCCGGCGCCGCGGCTCATCAGCGCGCGCGCGGCTTTCTCGCTGGTATCGCCGGCGCCCATGACCAGGACGCAGCGATCGGTCAGCGATTGAAAAATGCGTTCGGCCAGTTCGACGGCGACATTGGCCACGGAGATGGCGCCGCGCTGGATGTTGGTATCCGTGCGGATCAGTTTGGCCACATTGAACGCCTTCTGAAAGGCCTGGTTTAAATACCGGCCGGTAGCCTTGTGTTGCAGCGCCAAATCGTAGGCATGCTTGAGCTGGCCGAGAATTTCAGTTTCGCCGAGCACCATGGAATCCAGTCCGGAGGCAACCCGGAAAAGGTGCTCGAGGCTTTGCGGCTCGGCGCGCGAGTAGATGATGCCGTCCACGGGCTCGCGGTAATCGCGACTGTCGCAGAGAAAATGCCGCAGCAAGGGAACCGCGGTTTCCGCCAGCGCCGGGGTGAACACATAAATCTCCACGCGGTTGCAGGTGGAAAGAATGACCGCTTCCTGCGCCAGCCCCGTTTGCCGAAGCCGGTCCAGCGTCGCCGGAATCGCGGCGTCGGCAAACGCAAACTTTTCCCGTACCGTCACCGGAGCGGTCTGATGATTCAATCCAAGGACGATGATGGCCATGGCTCAGGGCGGATGGTGAAGGGCGGAAAACAGATTGAATCCCCAAAAAGTCAGGAGCACAAATAGAAAACCTCCCACCGCTCCCCAGGCAAACCGCCGGCCGCGCTGGGCAAATCGCGCATGCAAAACCAGCATGGCCAAGTAAAACAGCCAGACTAGAATCGACCAGTGGATTTTGGGATCCGACTGGTAAAAGACCCCTTTTTCATGTTTCAGCCACAGAAAGCCGATGACCAGGCCCGCCGACAGCAGACCCATCCCACCCAGCAACAGCCGGCTCGTCAACCATTCCAACCGTTGGATGGGTGGAAACAGCGAGAAAAGGGCGCGGAATTTGTGGAACTTCAGGTCGTGTTCCTGAAGGAGAAACATGAAGGCGGCCACGGCGCCCAGGCCCAAGGCGCCGTACGCTAGAAAAATCAAACTGGCATGAAGGCTGAACCATCCTTCAGAAAGGGCCAGGCGCGCACCGGGCTCATCCAGCTTGGGCATCAAGGCAAACACACCCAGACCGAAGAGCCAGGGCGAGGCAAAGGCCCCCAAGAAACGCAAACGCGGCAGCAGACCCAGCACCAATAGGGCGATTACCATGGCCCACCCGATGAACATCGAGGCTTCGAACAGGTTGTGGATGGGGCAGCGTTGCAACGTGAAGCCTCGCAACATCATGGCTAGCGTATGAAAACCGAACCCGGCCAGCAGGATGCCGTAGTTGATGTGGTTGTCACGCCGAAAGCCCTGGCGCCAGAGGAAACTCGAGTAAACGACACTGGCACCGTAAATCATTACGGCCACCAAAAAACAATGTCGATCCGTGAACCAAGCCACGCCTCAAGGTTACCGAACCTGGGCGGTCCTGCAAGTGACAATTGATTTTGGAAGGGCTGTAAGCCGAGTTCTGTCTGCATCCCTTGCGGAATGGAGAGGATCATTTATCTCAGCGGTCATACCCGAAACCCGTCCGGCCGAAGCCGGACACGGAGCGGGCCGCTCCAGGGTTTCCTATTTGGCCTTGCACCCGATGGGGTTTTCCGTGCCTCCGCGATTGCTCTTGGAGCGGTGGGCTCTTACCCCACCTTTTCACCCTTACCCCACGCCGCAGACAAGCTGCGCCGTAGGGCGGTTTGTTTTCTGTGGCACTGTCCGTCGGAACGTCTCGCAACGTCACCTCCCGCTTGTATCCCGATCTCAGGGGACCAGGTTAAGCGGCATCGCGCCCTAGGGTGTTCGGACTTTCCTCCCCCGGCTTGCGCCGGGAGCGATCCCCCGCCCTTCCAAAATCAAGCAGAACCTAACGCGCTATTCCGCCCCGCGCAATGGCAATACGACGCTGGGTGAATGACAAGTCGAGTCGCCAGCAACCCCAGCTGACTCGGCTTGGCGGCTTCGCCCGCGCTGGGTTAACTCTTTTCCTTTGCCAATTTTCCCGCCCTCAGTAGGTTAAGCGCCATCGTATATACCCGATCGACCGTACTGTTTGTCATTGCGAGACGTTGCTATGCCCAGCGATATTAAGAGCTCCTCCACGGACCGTTTCACGACCCACGAATTCCAACCTTACGTTCCCGCCACGACGCAGATGCGCGAGCTTACATTGCTGCCGCTGTTAGCCGGAACGTTGCTGGGCATGGTGTTCGGCGCTTCGTCGCTTTACCTGGTTCTAAAAGTTGGCTTGACGGTGAGCGCATCGATACCCGTCGCGGTTATTTCCATTACGCTGTTTCGGCTGTTGGGCGGACTCGGGTTGCGGCGGGCAACCATCCTGGAGAACAACATTGTGCAAACCGCCGGCTCCGCGGGCGAATCCATCGCCTTCGGCCTGGGCGTGACGATGCCGGCCATTTTGATTCTGGGATTCGATCTGGAAATTGCGCGGGTCATGCTGGTCGCGGTGCTGGGCGGGTTGCTGGGCATTTTGATGATGATCCCGCTGCGACGGGCGTTGATCGTGCAACAGCATGGCACGCTCAAATACCCTGAAGGCACGGCCTGTGCCGAGGTGCTCAAGGCCGGTGATGCCGATGGCGCCCAGGCCCAATCGCAAGCGGCCGGCGCCGGCGCCACTACGATTTTTGCCGGGTTTGGCATGGGCTTGGTTTACAAGGCCGTCATGCTGGTCTTGAAGGGCTGGAAAGAGGTGCCGGAAAAGATTTTTGGATCCACCTTCAAAGCCGGATCGGTAGCCGCCGAAATATCGCCGGAATTGCTCGGCGTCGGCTACATTATCGGTCCTTACCTGGCTTCCATTATGTGTGCGGGCGGGGTGCTGGCTTATATGGTGTTGATTCCCGCCATCAAGTTTTTCGGTGAAGGCCTCACGGAAGCGCTGGCGCCGGGGACCATGCTCATTCGAGATATGAGCCCCAACGATATTCGGGGTGCGTATATTCTTTATATTGGCGCCGGAGCGGTGGCGGCGGGGGGCATCATCAGCTTGCTTCGGTCCTTGCCCATCATCTGGCAAAGTCTGCGTCATGGCCTGGAAATGGTGAGGGCCACTCGGGCCGGTCGCGGCTCGGTGCGGCGCACCGACCAGGATTTGTCGCTGAAATTCGTGCTCATCGGCATCCTCGTGCTAATCACCGCCATCACCTGGGCCAAACCGCTGCATATGAATTTGGTGGGCGCCGTGCTCATCATTCTCTTCGGCTTTTTGTTTGCGACCGTTTCGTCGCGATTAACGGGCGAGATCGGGTCATCCTCCAACCCGATTTCCGGCATGACGGTCGCCACGCTGCTATTGACCTGCTTAATTTTCCTGGTGCTCGGCTGGACGGCTCCGTCGTACTATGTGACGGCGCTGTCGGTGGGCGCCATCGTCTGCATCGCCTCCTCGAATGCGGGCACGACGTCGCAGGACTTGAAGACCGGCTTTCTCATCGGGGCCACGCCGCGTTTCCAACAAATTGCCATTCTGATTGGCGCGCTGGGCTCGGCGTTGATCCTCGGTCCCATTTTGCTGACCTTGAATCAGAACGGGACAGTGTATGTAACGCAAACCACCGTGGAAAAGGCCACGGGCAAAACCAAGGTGAATTTTCCCACGGAGTTGCGCGCGGATATCAAGCAACTGGGCCGGTCGGAAACCTTAATCGGCCCGCAAGCGGCTGCGGACATCAAGAGCTACCGAGTGTGGCACAAATCCGACACCTCGGGTGGCCCGCCGGGCAAGTATCTGGTAACCGAGGATGGCGTGCCGGCTTATTTTGTGGATCCCGGTATTAACGGGCAATACACCGAGCGTCCGGATGGAACCAAGGCCTCCAAATATCAGGCTCCCAAAGCGACCCTCATGTCGTACATCATCAAAGGAATTTTGAGTCAGCAACTGCCCTGGGGACTCGTGCTGCTGGGGGTCATGATCGCCGTGGTGCTTGAAATGTCGGGGATCCCCTCGCTGGCCTTTGCGGTGGGCGTTTATCTTCCGCTGTCGTCCTCGTCGCCGATTTTCATCGGCGGGTTGATTCGGTGGCTGGTGGATTGCTATCTGCGACGGAAACATGCCGGGGCGAATCTAACCGAAGACCAGCTTATGGCCGAAGGCGACAAAAGCCCGGGGGTGTTGCTGGCCTCCGGTTACATTGCCGGCGGAGCCATTGCCGGCATTATCTATGCCTTCATGGAGGGCGCGCTCGGCAAGGTGTCGGAAGTCATTACGGCCTGGTCAACCAAACACAATCCATTTTTCGAGGGCGCCTATGCCGATGGGTTGTCTTTGATTCCTTTCGCGCTGCTAGTACTGGCGCTTTATCTTGCCGGCCGGGAAGTTTTGTTTCGCGGCCAACGAAAAACCGCCGCCCGAGCAGCGAATTCCGCGAACCCGTAACGGCGACTCGGTAGAGCGCCGCCCTTTTCAGTCTTAATTCTCTTTTAACGGCTGGAGAAGCGTTAGGGTAGGGAAGTACCGGCGGAGATATCCACGATCAATGACAGCGAGGCGGCCCGCCTGGACTTGGGCGTGGGCGGCGATGATAAAATCCGGAATGAGGCGCTCGCGAGGGCCGCCTTCGAGCCGGTAGGCGAGGTGGATTTGGCCGGCGAGAAAGGCCGCTTCGGGGCAAATGGGATCGTAATGGATGTCGAGCGCCGCTAGATCGGCTGAGACGCGAGCCGCAGTGGACCGGCCGGGGGAAATCTCCGCAAACACGACAGGACAAACCACCAGAATGCCTTCGGCAGCCGCCACCGCGAGGGCTCGTTGCCATGCCTCATAGCCGGGTTCCCGCTTGCCAATGCAATAAAGAACAGATGAATCAATCGCGGTTTTCATCCGGAGCGGCAGGGAGTTCGATCGGCCCGCGAAGTTCGTCGAGAACTTCCCGGGAAGTCATTCCGGCAAACGGATCTCGCCATCCCTCTCGAAACTCCTCCCAAGCCCGGTTCCAGGCTGCCGGGTCAATCACGCGTCGGGCGGTGAGGATCGATGCGTTTTCGTCGAAATTGAGGACATCGCCGGCTTTGAGGCGCAGGCTCTTGCGCACCACCAGTGGAATGGTGATTTGGCCTTTGCTGGTAAGCGTCGCTTTCATGGCCTAAAAGTAAGGCGAATATGTAAGGAGATCAAGTAAGGATATTTTCAGTCCTGATTTGAGCGCCAAGTATGCATCTTGGCCGGCTCAAACTCTCGAATCGTGCGCAGCTTTTCGAATGCTCGGAGGAAATAATGATCCCGGCTCACGCCGGATGCTACAAAAAAAGGGATATGCGCACGAGCGCCAGCACCGCTTGTTTTCTTCCTTGGCAGCGCCAAACGTCTGCTTCAGGCTAACTGTAACATGAAAACGACGAAATCCGAATGTGTCCTGGCGTTGACGCTGGCGCTGGTTGCCGGTGAAACCGTGCTCCAATCCGACGAAGGCATGTGGTTATACACCGATCCCCCGCGCCGGCAGCTCAAGGAAAAGTACGGATTCGAACCGAGCGACGCCTGGCTCGAACATGTGCGCCAATCCTCGGTGCGTTTCAACAGCGGCGGGTCCGGCTCTTTCGTGTCCGAGGACGGTCTGATCCTTTCCAACCACCATGTGGGCGCCGACAGTCTGCAAAAGTTCGGCGACGAACAGCACAATTATTACCGGGACGGTTTTTTTGCGCGGACTCGCGCGGAGGAAAAGAAATGTTTCGATCTCGAGCTCAACGTGCTGATGGAGATCGAAGATGTGACGGATCGTGTGAACTCCGCGGTCAAGGCCGATCAGACGCCCGAGGAGGCCTTTGCGGCGCGTCGTGCCGTGATGGCCGCGATCGAAAAGGAGTCGTTGGAAAAGACCGGCCTGCGCAGCGACGTGGTGACGCTCTACCAGGGCGGCCGATACCATCTTCATCGTTTCAAGAAATACACCGATGTGCGCCTGGTGTTTGCCCCCGAACAGCAGATCGCCTTCTTCGGGGGCGATCCGGACAATTTCGAGTATCCGCGATTCGACCTTGATATCTGCTTCTTCCGCGCTTACGAAAACGGTCAACCAGCCAGGATTTCGCATTTTTTGAAATTCAGCTCCACCGGACCTGCTGAAAACGAGTTGGTGTTCGTTTCGGGGCATCCGGGTCACACCTCCCGGTCGCTGACGGTGGATGAACTGGCCTACCTGCGGGACCAACGATTTCCTTATGCCATGCAATGGTTGAACCGGTTGGAGGTCATGCTGATCGCGTACAGTGCGCGCAACGAAGAAAGCGCCCGCCGCGCGAAAGAATTCCTTTTTGGCGTGCAGAACAGCCGCAAGGCCCGCGAGGGCATGCTGGCCGGGTTGCTGGATCCGCAAATCATGGCGCGGAAACAGGCCGATGAGACCCGCCTGCGCCAGGCCGTGGCCGGCAAACCGGAGTTGCGGGAGGCCCGGCCGGCCTGGGACACGATTACCGCCGCGCAAAAGGTCATCGCCCAAAACAACCGCCCGTACAACCTGCTGGAAAGCGCTCACGGTTTCAACAGCACCCTGTTCCAAATTGCCCGAACCTTGTTGCGGTCCGCCGAAGAAAAATCCAAGCCCAATGGCGACCGGCTCCGCGAATTTCGCGATTCCAACCGCGAGTCGCTGGAACTGGAGCTGTTCTCCGAGGAGCCGTTGTATGACGATTTCGAACAGATCAAACTGGCCCATTCGCTGACGTGGCTGGTTGGCAACCTGGGCTACTCCCACCCGGTGGTGCAATTAGCGCTGGCCGGAAAATCGCCGCGCGACCGCGCCGCCGACCTGGTGCTGAATACCAGGGTCAAAGACGTTGCCCGGCGCAAAAAGCTTTATGCCGGCACACCGCAAGACGTGGCTGCGGCGCATGATCCCCTGATCGAGCTGGCCCGGACGGTGGATGCCGAGGCGCGGGCGGTGAGGAAAATCCTCGAAACCCAGGATGAGTTGAAGCAGCAGGCGTATGCCAAAATTGCCAAGGCGCGCTTTGCGTTCGAAGGCACCAGCGCCTATCCCGACGCCACGTTCACTTTGCGGCTGGCTTATGGCTTGGTGAAAGGCTACGAAGAAGAAGGCCGGAAGGTTCCGTTCCAGACCACCTTCGCCGGACTCTACGAGCGTTCGGCGGCGCATCAAAACCAGCCGCCCTTCGATTTGCCCAAACGATGGATCGAACGAAAGTCCAGGCTGGATTTGAATACACCGTTCAATTTCGTTTCGACGGCGGACATCATCGGCGGCAACTCGGGCAGCCCCAACGTGAATCGCCAAGGCGAGTTCGTGGGCATTATTTTCGACGGCAACATTCAATCGTTGGTGTTGGATTTCATCTACACCGAAGAGCAGGCACGCGCGGTATCGGTGCATTCGCGGGCCATTCTCGAATCGTTGCGCCAGGTCTATGATGCCGGCTCGCTGGCGGACGAACTGCTGGGCAAAAGACAACCCTGACCTATCCACCCTGCTCGGCCTTGCGTTTGGGGCGGCGCACGAAGTAATAAAGCGCGGCGCCAATGATATGGGTGAACAGGATGATGAGCACCCAGATCAGTTTGTCGTTGCCCTCGCCTCGCTCCTTCGTGGCGCAATCCACCAGCATCCAGATCCAAAAGACCATGCCCAGGATGCCCACGACGAAAACCAGAAACAAAACCAGGATGTAAAACAATATGCCTGCTAGTGCGACACTTTCCATAATCGTTCCTTTACGTCTCGGTAGCCAAGATCCTTGGCGTTCCGGCCAAGGGGCTCGGATCCCAATTACCCACTGCCAATGGGCGGCAAGTCACCGCCAATCTTATAACCGCCGCCGAGTCTGCCGTCCGTGCGTGCCGCTGGCGGCGCTGCCGGTTCTGTTTTCGCCGTGGATTCAACTGCTGGCGCCCCCTTGCTTTGATAGCCGTTCACGATCCAATCCAATCGTCCTGAATGAATGTCCACCAGCAGCCCGTGAATGGGAATGGTTGGGGCGATCAGCACGCTGCTGCGCGCCAGTTGCACGGCCCGCTGGACGTTGTGCTGCTCGTCCGTGAACTGGCTCAAAAAGTCGTTTAATTTGCCCGCAGCCTGGGCCAGGTCGATGCCCAACGCTTGCAGGTGCTGCAGCAGTTGTGGCGGCCGCAGGTTGCAGAATGGACAATCCGTGTGGCCGATGACGAGAATCTCGCGCGCGCGATGCACGGCGCAGGCCAGGGAGAGTGTCAGCAAGGTGTCGCAACCCAGATGGGCGATCCGGTTGCCGGCACTGGTCACCCAGATGAAGTCTTCTTCGGCCACCCCCAAGACCTCAGGCATGAGCGGATGCATCCGTGGATCAATGCACGTCAGCGCCGCAATGGGCAGCGAATTCGCGAAGTCCGCCGGACGCAATCCCGCCCGCGAATCACCCGCCAGAGCCCGGTGATTGGCCTCGACCATGGCTTCAACCAGTCGCATGATTAATGTTGATTGACGTTGCCGTCGGTTACGACGCCGGCCTTGTCGGGGCTTTCCGCCCAGTACCAGACCGTGACCACGCCGTCGCCGCTGTCGCTCGAGTGGGAAATGCCGGCAACTCGCTCCGGTCCCAATGACGTGGCGAAATCCGCCGCGCGCTGAAACAGATCCTCCCACGAAGTCAATGTCCCGCGGAACATCTCGTACCGCATGGTCCAAACTGGGGCATGCCCTGCTGCACCTTCACCGGTCGACGTCCCGCGCGGGGTGGAACACTTCCAACAGGAATCGAAGTTGTCTTCGCTGCGTTCTCGGCAGTTGGTGCAAATCCACATTACGCCTTGGGCTCGTCTTTACCCGCCGCCCGTCTCAAGGCGGGCACTTGTTCGAGCAATTTCTCCAGTTTGATGCCCGTAAGGCCTTCCACCACGGCCGGCAGTTGGCTGATGATCTGAGTCACATCGCTGGTCAGCTTGCTGGCGCCACCGCCGGGACCGTTGCCGGAGTTGATGATGATGATCTTCTCGGTCTTGGACAGCGGTTCGCTGATCTTGCCGGCCAGGCCGGGAAGGGCCTCGACAATCATCTGGATGACAGCCGCCTCGTTGTACTGTTTGAAGGAATCGGCCTTCATGCGCATCGCTTCGGCCGTCGCTTTGCCCTGCGCTTCGATGACGGCGGCCTCGGCCAGACCGCGGGCGCGGTTGGCATCCGCTTCGGCCAGACCCGTGGCCTTGACCACGTCCGCTTGCGCAAAACCTTTGGCTTTGGCGGCCGACGCGGCGCCGCTGGCCTCGGTTTCGAGCTGGAACTTGGTGGCATTGGCCAGGGTTTCGACGCGATACCGCTCGGCATCGGCCGGTTTCTGGATGTTGGCCTCGAGTTCGCGTTGTTTGCGTTGAATTTCCTGTTGCTGCAACTCGATCTGTTTCTGTTTCTCGATGATGTTGACCTGGATCTCTTCCGCCTTCACCAACTGGCCGGTCTTGAACTTCTGCAGATCGTAGGCGAGGTCGGCCTCGGCCTTCTTTTGATTCACCGTCGCCTGGTACTGGGCCACGTTCGACTGGTAATCCCGCTGGGCTTCGGCGATTTTGGTGTCCGCCGCGAATTTGGCCTCCTGGCCGCTTTGCGTGGCTTGCGCCGAGCGAATCATCGAGTCGCGATCGGCCTCGGCCTGGGCGATGATGGCGTCGCGTTTCACCTGGGCGATGCGCGGTTTGCCGAGGGCTTCGAGGTAGCCCTGGCTGTCTTTGATGTCGCGGATGGTGAAGCTGACGATGCCCAAACCCATGTTAGCCATGTCGCCGGCGGCAACCTCCTGAACCTTGGCGGCAAAGGCGTCGCGGTTCTGGTAAATATCCTCCACCGTCATGGTGCCCAGAATCGCCCGCAAGTGACCCTCGAGGGTCTGCATGGCGATGTTCTTGATGTCGTCGGTTCCCTTGCTCAGGAATTGCTCAGCCGCGGTGGCGATGGAGATGTCATCGCCCTTGACCTTGATCTGAGCCACGCCATCGACGCGCACCGGCACGCCTTTGCTCGTATAGACCTCGGGCGTTTGAACGTCGATGGTCAACAGCTCGAGGGATAAAATGTCCACCTTTTCCACCACCGGCACAACGAACGTGCCGCCGCCCTTGACGATGCGGAAGCCACGGGCGCGCGCCGTGCCGTCGGCATCGACGTAGCGATGCTGGCGGCCCGACACCACGAGCACCTCGTTGGGGCCAACCTTGGTGTAGCGGCTGGCATAGACGGAGATGAACAGGATGATCACCACGACGATGGCGGCGACCACCAGCCCGATTAATCCGAGTTGGAAGCTCATTTGAGCAAACAAGGGAGACATATTCATAAGGTTCCTTTTTCTAAAACACTAAAACACTGGCTATTGCGCAAGCTCAAACCGGCACCACGTAAAACTGGGCGCCCACGATTCGTGTAATTTTCACCGCCTGGCCGCTGGGCACCGGCAGGCCTTCTTCGGCGCGCGCCGGCGCGGTGTAACGCGTTCCAAGCTGCACATACGCGATTTCACCCACGGCATTTTCCGGTATCGGAGTAATAACGGTCGCAGTCTCTCCGACGAGCGTGTCGACGCGCGATTCGCTCGAGCTTTGAGTCCAGGAGAACACCTTGTGGAACAGCCAGAAGACCATCGCGGCAATGGCGAAACCACTGAGGGTTGCCAGCGGCGCGCTGACCCATGGACTGCGCGTCAGGGGCAGGTTGGTAAAAATCATGCCAAACCCGCCAAAAGCGGTGATGAACGAGGCAATCGTCGTGGGGCTGACCGGCGAAAAGCCTGGCATGTCCTGATTGTTGAATCCCGCTTCGGCATGGCCGGCCGTGCCCGCGTGGCCGTCGGCTCCGCCATGCGCGCCCCCCACGTCCCCGGCATGTCCTCCGGAGACGTCCACATGGCCTTCGTGGCCGCCGCCAAAGATATGCGCCATGAAGGCGCTGGCAATGGTGAATAACAGGCCGACCCCAAAGCAGATCGAATAGACGAAAAACGTAGTTGTCATAATCCATCACCGGTTCGATTCGGCCGGTATTCAATCACATAAGCACCAATCCCAGCAAGTGGAATCGGGGAAAGCGCCCCGACAGGGCAAATTCATGAAAGGTAGGAGACGAGGCTCATTTTAAGTTTTAAGCGGCCGCCTAATCAGAAAATCAGAGCCTCGTTACCTCGTCTCCTACTTTGTTTGGTTCATGAATTGGCCCCGGCGCCCCGGGCAAACCGCCGTCCTGTCATTGACTTGTCGGGAAGCTTTTATACACTGCCGCCATGGCCGACAATCCGAAAAGCCGTTGTCCGAAGGAATTTTTCGATTTCGTGGTCCGTCGGGGATTGCGCCAAACGCCGCAGCGACGGGCTATCGTCGAGTTAGTCGTCAGCACCCGCCAACATTTCACCGCCGAACAGCTCTACGACTGGGCGCGCGCCCGGGACGCCTCGGTTTCGCGGGCGACGGTTTATCGCACTTTGACCCTCCTGACCGAAAGCGGTCTTATCCAGGAGCTCGAACTGGGCAAGGAGGTTAAGTATTACGATCCGAACTATGTGGCGCACCCGGATCACAACCACATCATCTGCCTGGACTGCGGCAAAATCATCGAGTTCGACAGCCCGGAAATCGACCAGCAAGCACAGAAGATTGCCCAGGATCTAGGGTTTGCTGTCAAGTCGCGCCGGTTGCAGATTCTGGCCACCTGCGATGAGCTGCAAAAAACCGGGCATTGCTCGCGGAAAGCGGATTAATCTATCTGAAATAACATGAAACTCACTACTACCCGAATGATCGTTCTGCTCGCCTGTTTTTGGACGGCAGGCGCCGCTCGCGCCGCCGACCCGATACTCTTCGATTTCGGCCTCCCTTTTGATGGCGGTCAGGTGACCACACAGGACGCCCAGGCTTCGGTTGTCAAGTCCGTCACGGGGACGGTTTTGCGCGTCACCACCGGACATCAGCAATCGTGGCCCGGCGTCACGCTGCGGGCGCCGGGAGGGCGATGGGATCTGTCGGCCTTCGGTTCCCTCGCGCTGCCGGTGAAGAATTCCGGAACGAACAAGGTGACGGTTTCCTGCCGAGTGGATAATCCCGGCGCCGATGGCAAGACGAATTGCGTGACGGCCTCGATCACGCTTGATCCTGGGCAAAGCGACACGCTAAAAGTGCCGCTGACTCGCGCCAGCGGCAGCAAGCTTGGGGGAAAGCTTTTCGGTTTGCGCGGTTACCCGGTCGCCTCCGGCGGCGCGGGCACGGTGGATCCGAAAAACCTCGCGCAACTATTGATCTTCCTGACCCAGCCGAAAGCGGATCATGCGTTCGAGGTTGGCAACGTTCGCGCCATCGGCAGTTATACGCCGCCGACGGCCTGGGTGACGGATGCCGATCCCTTTTTCCCGTTCATCGACACCTTTGGCCAATACAAACACAAGGCGTGGCCCGGCAAGACAAAATCACTGGACGACCTCGCCGCCAAACGCGCGCAGGAAGCGAAGGATCTCGCCGCGCAGCCCGGACCGGAGGGCTGGGACAAATACGGCGGCTGGGCCGCGGGACCCCAGCTCAAGGCCACCGGTTTTTTTCGCACCGAGAAAATCGAGGGCAAGTGGTGGCTGGTGGATCCGGACGGGCGGCTGTTTTTCTCGCAGGGCATCGATTGCGTGCGCATGCTCGATAACACGCCGATCGAGGAGCGCGCGAGCTGGTTCGAGGATTTTCCCGGAGCCCGGCCGGAGTTTCAAGAATTCCTGGGGAGCGGCTATGCGCTCCATGGCTATTATGCCGGTCGCACGCCGAAGTGTTTCTCTTTTACGGGCGCGAACCTCGTCCGAAAATACGGCCCGGATTGGCGGAAGGTCTATCCTGAAGTCATTCACCAGCGGTTGCGCAGTTGGGGCCTGAACACCATCGCCAACTGGTCTGACGAAGGCACGCGCTTGCTGCGCCGGACGCCCTACACGGACGCCGTGGGTTCGGGTCGCACCCAGATGATGGAAGGCAGCGAAGGTTACTGGGGGAAATTCCCCGACGTGTTCGATCCGAGCTTTACGGAGAGCCTGCGCCGCTCGATGGCGGTCAAGTCGGGCAAAAGCGCGGGTGACCCGTGGTGCCTTGGTTATTTCTCCGACAACGAAATGGCCTGGGGCGATGAATTCTCCCTGGCCTTGGGCGCGCTAAAATCGCCATCCGAACAGGCCGCCAAGCAGGCGTTGGTTGCGGATCTCAAGGCGAAATATGGCGACATCGCCAAACTCAATGAGGTTTGGGGCACGGCGCATGCCTCGTGGGACGCGTTGCTCCAGAGCCGTGACGCGCCGGACCGGCAGAAAGCCGGCGACGATCTAAAGGCCTTTTATACCAGGACGGCCGAACAGTACTTCCGCACCGTGCGCGACACGATCAAAGCCGTCGCGCCGAACCAGCTTTACCTGGGCTGTCGCTTTGCGTGGGTGAACCCCCTTGCCGCGGCGGCCGCCGCCAAGTATTGCGACGTGGTGAGCTACAATCTGTACCAGCGCGGCGTGGCGGACTTTCAATTCAACGGCGGCGCGGACGTGCCGCTCATGATTGGCGAGTTCCACTTCGGCGCGCTTGACCGTGGCATGTTTCACACGGGCCTGGTGCCGGTGGCCAGCCAGGAAGCCCGGGCGCAGACCTATCAGGATTATGTCCGCAGTGCGCTACGGCATCCTCAATTCGTCGGTTGCCACTGGTTTCAATACCAGGACGAGCCGGCCACCGGCCGGGTTTACGACGAGGAGAATTACCAGATCGGCTTCGTCGATGTTGCCGATACACCCTATCGCGAAACGATTGACGCCAGCCGCCAGGTGGGGAAGACGCTGTACTCAACCCGGCTGGGCAAGTAAGTCTATGGCCAGTGTTCGATGTTCGTCTTTTCCGATGTTCGGAGGGCGGAGGACTGAGGAAAGGCTGAAGGCTAAAGGCTGAAGGGCAGAACGCGGAAAAGACGAACATTGTCGAGGTAGGGACGCCAGTCGCCTGGCGCCCCCCTCACAGATCCCGGCGGGCGGTATTCCCGCACCGGGCTCTTCAAACTAACACGCTGTGTATCGCCCGCAGGAAGGTTTGCCAGTTTTGGTCCGTCATTCTTACGGCATCTGGTTGCCTGTGCGTGCTTCGTTAGCCTGTTCGTC
>JADGRT010000248.1 GCA_017880715.1 Verrucomicrobiia bacterium
CGAAAGCCTTGTCCTCCTTGCTCCAATAAATAATCAACTCGTATTTGCTCATTTCATTCTCCAGTCAGGCTGTACTTTAACAGAATCTGTCGAATTTGCTTCATTTGATAGGGTTTTCCTTCGCCACCGCGTGGTTGGATGTTGATGATTTCAGCCACTCCTTCTTTGTAGAAGATGTGGTGGCTTCCCCGGCGGTGCCGTTCGGAAAAACCAAGATGCCGTAACATCGTGCAGACGCCCTCAAAATTTAGGTTTGCATCGGAAGCGCCGAGCAACAGCTTTTCCCTCGTTATCTTCCAACTACTCATAGTGGTCGGAGCGACAGGATTCTATCCATTAACCCCGGTTTCCGTCTCGACACAGCGGCTGCAGATCGCGGGATGCTCGGCGTGCTGGCCGACGGTGGTTCCCCAGCGCCAGCAACGGTCGCATTTTTGACCCTCGGCGCGGACTACCTCGATTTTCAACGGCGCGGTCTCGTCCACCTGAATCTTCAGTTGCGATACATTAAGCAATTCCCGCAACGACTCGTGTTGTTCCGGCCCTTCTGGCAGGACGGCAGCGGGGCCTTGGAGATTCACGCTGGCTTCCAGGGATTTGCCAATCTGTTTCGCCTGCCTGGCTTTTTCCAGTTCCGGGAGCGCCTGTTCCCGCAAGCGCATGAGTTTTTGCCATTGCGCACGCTCCCGGTCATCGACTGAAAAGCTCAACGGTTGCCAGTCGCTGGTGTGTACCGAGGCGTCCGCCGGATGGCCGTGGATGAATCCCCAAGCTTCGTCCGCCGTGAAGGCCAGCAAGGGCGATAACATCTGGCAGAGATGCGTCACCATGTGCCACAACGCCGTTTGCGTTGCCCGGCGGCGCGGGGAATCGGGCGGATCGGTGTACAACCGGTCCTTGACGACGTCATGGTAAATAGCGGAAAGCTCCACCGCCACAAACTGGCTGATCCGCTGATAGACAACATGGAATTCGTAGGCGTCATAAGCTTCCATCACCTGACGCTCCATAGCCTCGAACGCATCCAAAATCCACCGGTCCAGCGGAGTCAACTGCGGGTTGGGCAAGGCGTGTTTCGCCGGCTCGAAATCGAACAGGTTGGACAACTGGTACCGCAGCGCATTGCGGATGCCGCGATAGGTTTCGCCCACCTTGTTGATGCGCTCTTCGCTCACCACAATGTCATTGCGAAAATCCTGCGATGCCACCCACAACCGGACCACGTCGGCGCCGAATTTCTTCACATACGCCTCCGAGGTCTGGGGCTTTTCATATCCGCCCTGTCCCTGTTTGCTCTTGGAAATCTTCTCGCGATCGGCGTCCACCATGAAACCATGCGTGAGGACGGCTTTGAATGGCTCGATGCCGTTGCCGGCCAGAGAGAGCAACAGCGAGGATTGGAACCAGCCGCGGTGCTGATCGCTGCCTTCCAGATACAGGTCGGCGGGTGGCTCGGTCGCGTTGCGGGGATCGCCACCGCGCAGTTCCGGCCGCCACATGACGACGGTGCGCGACGAGGTTCCCGAATCGATCCAGACATCGAGCGTATCGGTGGATTTCGTGACGGCTTCGGGACCGGACCAATCGGCGGGCTTGAGCGAGGTCCATAATTCGGCCGCTGATTTTTCGAACCAGATATTGGAGCCGTGTTTTTCGATCAGACCGGCGGCGGCGCGAACGATGCGCGCGTCCAGGATGGGCGTGCCTTGAGCATCGTAAAAGGCGGGGATGGGCACACCCCAGGTGCGCTGACGGGAGATGCACCAGTCCGGTCGCGACTTGACGGCGGCCTCGATGCGGCTCTTGCCCCAGTCGGGCACCCAGCGGACGCGGTCGATGGCTTGGAGGGCGCGGTCACGGAACTGTTCGTGGTCGATCTTGATGAACCACTGGTCCATGGCGCGGAAAATGACCGGGGTTTTGCTGCGCCAGCAGTGCGGGTAGCTGTGGGTGTAATTCTCCTGGACCAAGAGCATGCCGCGCTCGCGCAGGATCTTCAGCACGCCTTCGTTGGCTTCGCTTTTCTCGTGGCGCTCGAGAATCGAAAGCCCGACCAATTCCTGGGGCATCTGCTGTTCCACGGGCAGATCGTTCGTATGGCACAGGCAGCCGTTGTCATCCACGGGCGAGAAAATCGGCAGGCCATTTTGCCGGCCGAGCTGATAGTCTTCGAGACCGTGGCCGGGGGCGACGTGCACAAAACCGGTGCCCATGGTGTTATCGACAAAGGCGTCACCGGCCAGAAGCTTGGAGCGGCGGTTGATGAAGGGATGTTCGCACTCGACGTGGGCCAGGTGGTCGGCGTCCAGGCTGCGGACAATTTGGAAACTTTCCCACTGGCATTTTTCGTAGAGCTGGTTAGTCAGCGCTACGGAGACGATGTAGTTCTCCTCACCCACGTTCACGAGGTTGTAATTGAACGTCGAGTTGTAGGCGATGGCCAGGTTGGCGGGCAGCGTCCAGGGCGTGGTGGTCCAGATCAGCACGTAAGTCTTGGGACGTCCGACGACGGGAAACTTCACAAAAACGCTCTGACTGACGTGGTCTTTATATTCGACCTCGGCCTCGGCGAGCGCGGTGCGGCAGGGAATGCTCCAATAGACCGGTTTCTTGCCGCGATACACGAAGCCTTTCGCCACCAGGTCGGCGAAGAGCCGCAATTCGTCCGCTTCGTATTGCGGCGTGAAGGTCAGATACGGATTGTCCCAGTCGCCCAGGACGCCCAGTCGTTTGAACTGGGTGCGTTGGATATCGATGAACTTCCGGGCGTACGCCTCGCAAGCCTTGCGAACCGTGGCGGCGTCCGTCGTTTGGTCCTGGCCTTGCTTGCGCAATTCCTGCATCACCTTGAATTCGATCGGCAGACCATGGCAGTCCCAGCCGGGGATGTAAGGAGCGTTGAAACCCCGGAGCGTCTGGTGTTTGATGACGATGTCCTTGAGGATCTTGTTCAGTGCGGTGCCGATATGGACCTCGCCATTGGCAAACGGCGGGCCGTCGTGCAAAACGAACTTCGGAGCGTTCGCGCGGCGGGCACGGATGGTTTCGTAGAGGCGGGCGGATTGCCACTGTTCGAGACGTATCGGTTCGCGCGCCACCAGATCGGCTTTCATCGGAAAGTCGGTCCGTGGCAGATTGAGCTTATATTTTGGATCCATGACTCAGGTTGCGCACGCTATCAGCCCGATGCCGCAGTGTCAACGCGGGGGCCAAGAACACTTGCATTTTGGACGCCGCTTTTTTTGGCGGAATCGCGGCATTCCCATGGTAGGGAGCGCGGACGCCCTCGTCCGCAAGTTCGCCTTGTTTAACTTCGCGCGGATGAAGGCATCCGCGCTCCCTACCATGGAAAAGTGAGCTGCACCCGCCCTCCTGGCCCAAAAAAACAATAAAAACCCCCTCCCGATTTTCTCGGGAGGGGGTTCAGGGTTCTAAATCAAATTAGAACTTGTAGATCACGTTCAGGGCCAGCGAGAGGGCGTTTTTGTCGCCGGAAGCATTCGGCGCAACCCCCACGGGGGGTAAACTTCCCGCGCCGGCGACGTTACGATCCCAGCGGAATTCCAACCGGGTCACGACGTTCGCCCATAGGGCATAATCCAGCGTAACGGTTTCGCCGATCATCGCGTTGTTCCGGTCGGTCAACTCATTGGAGTTATACCACGTGCCATCCGAGCCATTCACATATTCGAAGCGGTTAGCCAGCCTCATTTTCTCCGTGGCCTGATAGGTCAGGTAGCCGGCCATCGCGTTGGCGTAGGTTGAGGGAGCGCCACCGGTAAAAATATCCCCGTTGCCCTGTTTTTTCGTGCCCCGATAATCATAGGAAGCACCCACCGCCAAGGCTTCGATCGGCGTTGGCACAACCAGCCCCGCATAGTAGCTGGTCACGTCAGTGAATCTTTGTGGGAAAGCGTTGGTTCCTCCGGGCAGACCGTCCACAACGCCACCGTACAGGCTCGCGCCCTTCAAGAAGCCCATGCTCTCGGGAGCTGTCAGCACGAACGAACCCATGTAGGTCTTTTCGCTTTCAGCAGCGGGTGTGCCATTACGCCCAGGCCGATCGTTAATCGCACCATTGTAGGAATTGGCCACGCCCGCGGACACCGACAGCCATTCGGCTACCTGGTAGGTGGCCAGAACGCCCGTGTGCTGTTTCGGTTCGAGAAAATAGCCGAACGAACGGCTGTAGTTGGGGTTCTTGTAGCTGTCAAAGCTCTCGTAGCCGAGAATGCCATTGAACACGCCCATCTTGATGTCCAACCCGTTGCCCACCGGGGCGCGCAACACCACATAGGCCTGTTGGATCGCTAAATCGTTCCCAGCCCCAGGAAAGGTATTCAGGGCTTCAAACTGCTGGGCATCCGGTCCGAACAGCAAGTCCGCCTGATAACCGGCTGACCATTGGCCTTCGTCGAGAGGCTTGGCCAACGACAGCTTGACCACGTTCAGGTTGAAGCCATCCTGCTTGTTGGCGCCGTCAAACGAACGGCCCACGAGGTTGTTTCCCGTGCCGAACTTCCAGATGGCCGATGTGTCCACATAACCACTCAAGGTGGTGGCTGAGACAGCCGTCAGCACCTGATTTTTGGCTTCTTCAGCCTGGGCCAACGAACCGAGACTGACCACGCCCGTGGCGGCCAGCGCTAATGTCCATTTATTAAACTTCATTCTACAGTTCCTCCCGCGATGTTTTGGTTTTGGTATATATCTTTAACTGCAATAATACGAGGTAAAAACAGTTTACCCTGCACTTAAAAACCACCATGACAGTGCATTTTTCCGCAAAGTAGGGAATCATGCCCTGCTTGGCAACCATATTTTCGCTTTTTTACCCGATTTCCACGAAAAACCAAGGCTTGGGGGCCAGATACCAGCCCGTTGGACGATTAACCCGTCCGGCTATTCACCCGATTCGCAGGGCGCTTGCCTGTGCCTGCAAAGCCAGTTCTGCTGCCAGAAAGGTGTGTTTTTGCGGCATGGCAAACTCGGTGCGATTCAGGCAATCCAGGATGAGCTGGCCAAAGAATGGAAAGCCAACCTGGCCATGCACCGCGCGATGCTGTTCCCCTTGATGATCGACGAGGTACACGTGATCTCCGACCGGATCCCTGGCCACATCGAGGTATTTGCGCAACTCGAGGTACCCGTCGGTGCC
>JADGRT010000249.1 GCA_017880715.1 Verrucomicrobiia bacterium
AAGCGCGGCCTGCAAATCGCCCCGGGTTTGACTTAACTCGGCCTCGCGCAGGGTCAGTTGCTGGCGCAACGGTTGTTCCGCCTTTCGCCCTCCCCACAGCCAGCCGATGAGCGCTCCAACCGCCACGCCCAACCCCAGCCCCAGCCCCAGATAAACCAGCGGGTTCATGCGGTCGGGCAACAGGCGATGAGTTCAATCTCGATCCGGGCGCCTTTGGGCAGGCCACTCACCTGAACCGTGGAACGCGCCGGGCAATCTCGTGAAAAAAAGCGGCCATACACCTCGTTCATGGCGGCGAACTCCCGCAAGTCGGTCAGGAAAACCGTGGTTTTCACCACCTGTTCGAAACCCAGATTCGCAGCGTTGAGAACCGCGCGCAGGTTCTCAAACACACGAACCGTCTGGACTTGAATATCCCCGGTCACCAGTTGGCCGGTGACTGGATCGAGTGGAATCTGTCCGGAACAGAACAAAAAAGGGCCGCTTTGAACCGCGTGGCTGTAAGGGCCTACGGCGGCGGGGGCCTTGGATGATTGAATGATGGATTTGGACATGGGGCGGTCAGGGGTTGGAGACGTTTTTGGGGAATGGGATGCGGATCGCAAAGCTAGTGTTTCTCTTCGTGCCAGGCCATTTGAATGGCTTCCAGGATGGCTTCGTTGGAAGCCTGCGGATGATCGACGAAATCCGGCAGTTCCGTCACCATTTTCCGTAACTTGGGAAAACTGAGCCGCAGCGGATCCTGATCGGGATGCTGATCCAGGAGTGCCCAGGCGATTTCCTCGGCGTCTTTCCAAGTCAGTTTCATAACGGAGCTTTTCATGCCATCTAACCTGGAAAGACCGCCCTTGCCAAGGCCCTAATGCTGTTGGCGGTTGGCCTGGAAACTGCTTGAACGTGTCATTTATTGGTTGACTTGGGAGCCGCTTTTCGGTTCTGGTTTTACCTCTTAACGGTGTATGGAGGAGCGCGAGCTCTGAACCGGCAGTAGATCTGGCAGCATGAAGGCACTATTAAAACATCCCTGGTGGGCGATTACGGCCGGCGTTTCCGCAGCGGCGGCCGGTTCCGTTCATGGCTTCCAGATGTCGGATGCGCTGGCCTTCAGCGTGGGACCGATGACTTTGCGGCCGAGTCTGGGGGTTTCGGAAGCCTTCACGGACAACCTCTTTTATCAGAAAAGCGGTCCGGACCGGGTCAGCGATATCATTACCACGGCTAGTGTGGGAATGACGCTGGCTCTTGGGCGGGAGATCCCCGTCAATCCCTGGATGGATTTCTTCGAGGAGGAGAACAATTTCGCTACGCTGGGCTATGATTTAAGCTATCTTGCCTACGCTTCCCATTCGGATCTGAATGCTCCCAACCACACGCTTACGCTCAAAGACCGCTGGAAGGGCAATCGCCTGGCCATCAAGGGCAGCGACACTTACGCCATGCTGACCGGTATGTTGGGGGGAGGGAATAATCTCAAACAGTCAGCCGCGCGAACGATCTTTAATGACAACTACACCCTCGATTATCGGCTGAGCGAAAAAACCAGTCTTTACCTGAACGGCAGCCATGCTTCCACGGATTATGCGACCGGGACGCCGCTGTACGACATTCAAGATCTGCGCGGCACGGGCGGCTTCAGTTTCAAGGCCCTGCCCAAGACATCGTTTTTTGGCGAGGTTTACTACGGCCTGCAATCCATCGGATCGAACCTGCCGGCCATGCCCAAGGGACCCGATCTGACGGTGATGGGCGGGTTTATTGGAGCGAATGGCACATTCACACCGCACCTGACGGGAATGCTCAAGGCCGGTTACGAAATGCGCGAGTTCAGCGACCACACCCCGGCCCCCGGCCAGCCGGTCGTCGAAGCCTCCCTGACGCATCGTTATCGCGAGAAAACGGCCACCTCGCTTACGTACAGCCGCCGGGGTGTGATTTCCGTGCAATCCGCCGGCGTCGCTCTCACCTCGGACACCTTTACCTTGGGGGTTGATCAACGACTGGGAACCACCGGCCAATGGTCGGCCAACTTCAGAGCCTCCGCACAAATGGATGGTTACAGCTCGAGCGGTTATTACGCCAACCGGCAGGATCAATGGTACCGGTTTAACGTGGGATTAACCTACCAAATCCGCGTTTGGATGGCAGCGAACCTGGGTTATGAATATGAAAAATTCTCCAGCAATACGCCGGGAATTATTGACTACGACGTGAACCGCGTTACCCTCAGATTGGCCGTCGGTTATTAATTTATGAAATTGTCCGTATTAAAGCGAATCGGTTTGGGGCGGTTGCTCCTGGCGGGGTGTCTGTGGGGTTGCTCGGCGCCGGCGCAATCCGAAAAGGACGGCCAAACCGCCACGAACGCGACATCCACCGCGGATTCGGCGGCGAAGAACGATTACAAAATCTCCCCCCAGGACGTCGTAATCGTCGATGTTTTCAACGAGAAGGACTTGTCGAACAAGGAGTTCCGTGTTTCGGCCCAGGGCGAAATCACCTATCCCATGCTAGGCGATGTGAAGATAGGCGGTCTAACGTCAGCCGAGGCCAGTCATCGCATCAAAGAGATGTTGGATAAGGATTACCTGGTTAATCCGCAGGTCACCGTCACGGTGAAGGAATATGTCGCCCGTTACGTAACCGTCATGGGCGAAGTCACCAAACCGAGCGCCATCATGCTGCCTGGCGAGCAGAAATGGACGATCCTGGACGCCATCGGACAAGCGGGCGGGTTCACCAAAGGCGCCAACAAGAACCGCATTGAATTCACGCGGAATGGCAAAACCAAGCGTTACAGCGTTGACGAACTGATAAAAACCTCCACCGATCCGGGGAAAGCGATCTATGTCCTCCCCGGGGATAGCATCAACGTGCCCCAAACCGTGTTTTAATTTTAGCTCTTATGGATAACGAAAACTTTCCGGCCAACGAGGCCGGCCAGCAGGAGGAGAGCGTCAATCTCCGCCAGTACTGGCATGTCATTTTGGAGCGGCGCTGGCTGGTCATTACCACGTTTGTCTCCGTCTTCATTCTCTGCCTGATTTATCTCTACAAGGCGCCGCGCATTTACGAAGCCACCGCCCGCCTGCAGATCGACCGGGAATCGGAGAGCTTGCTGTACATCAAGGACGCCTTCGCCGCCGAAAGCCGGGAGCTGGATTACCTTCAGACCCAGTATAAGAACCTCACCAGTCGCACGTTGATTGACTCCGTGATTGCCAAACTCAACCTGGACAAGGACGACCGTTATAAGGAGGCGCGGGATAAAAGCCGGGCCGTAGCCAGCGACATTACCGTTGCCCCGATTCGGTTGAGCCGGTTGGTGGACGTCAAGGTGGAACATACCGATGCCAAACAGGCGGCCGCCATCGCCAACGAACTGGTCACCAAGTTCATGGAAAACAACCTGGACCTGAAACGACTTCAAAGCGCTACGACGGTGGACTGGCTCCGTATGGAAGCCTCGACGTTGAAAACGAAAGTCTCCGTCGCGGACAAGGCTCTGCAGGTCTACATGGAGAAATTCAACAACGTATCGGTACAGGAGAACCAGAACATCGTTCTTCAAGCCCTAAAGGCCGCCCAGGAAGAATTGATCAGGTGTCAGTCCCGCGCGGTCATCGCCCAAAGCGTCGACCAAGAGGTTCAAAGCCTGATCAAGAATGGCACTCCCATCACCAATCTGCCCCAAGTCAACAGCGACACCCTGATCAAGGAACTCAAAGGCAAACTGGCCCTCAAGGAGTCCGAGTTGGCCAGTCTCTTGAAACGCTACAAGGATAAGTGGCCAACCGTCATGCAAACGCTGGCGGATATCGAATCCCTGAAGAATTCCATTGCCGTCAGTGCCGAGAACATTGTCAGCGGCATCGCCGCCGAGGCAAAATTGACCCAGGCCCAGTTCGTAGTCATGGAGAAAATGGCGGAGCAACTGAAGGGGGAACAGCTCAAGCTGGGCGGGTTGCGAATTGATTTCGACGCCCTCAACCGCGAGGCCGATTTGAAAAAAATCCTCGAGAGCAACATTCTCAAGAGCCTTCAGGAAATGGAACTCCAATCCAACAGCAAGATCAACAATATGCGAATCGTGGACCCCGCCATGGATCCGTTCAAACCGATCAAGCCGCGGTTCATGCTTACCTTGCTGATGGGCGTGCTGGGCGGATTGGCCGCCGGTTGCGGCCTGGCCTTTTTTGTCAATTACCTGGATGACTCCATCAAGACCCAGGAAGACGTCGAGACCTATCTGCACCTGCCGTTCCTGGGCTATGTCCCGAACATCAAAACCAACAGCGTCATCGAACGCGATCTGCAGGCCCATACGCACCCGCAATCCAACTCCTCCGAAGGCTTCCGCACCATTCGGGCCGCCCTTTCGCTGATGCCCGATGCCGATAAGTTTCGCGTATTTGTCGTCACCAGCACCATTCCCTCCGAAGGCAAGTCGCTGATCGCCTCCAACCTGGCCATTGTCACCGCCCAAACCGGTTTGCGGACGCTGCTCGTGGACGCCGACCTGCGCCGTCCCTCGGTGCATAAGGCTTTTCAGTTGCACAGCCCGAACGGCCTCTCGACCTATTGCCAGGGAGCCATCGATAATATCGACGACATCATCCATACGACCGAGGTGCCCAAGTTGAGCGTGGTTTGCGCCGGTGCGATTCCCAACAACCCTTCGGAACTGATTGGATCCGGCCGCATGCGCCAGTTCCTCGAAGAAGCGCGTAAACGTTACGACCGCATTTTCCTGGACTGCCCGCCCATATCGGCGGTCAGCGATCCGCTGGTGACCGCGTCCATGGCCGACGGGGTGGTCTTTGTAACCAAATTCAACAAAATACGCCGCGAGCATGCTCGCCGGTCGCTCCAACGGGTGCAGGATGCCGGCATTCGCGTCCTTGGCGTCGTGCTGAACGACATCGATTTCGAAGGCCGCGATTCCTATTACTATTCGTATTACTATTACCAGAACCGCTACTACGCCACTCATTACAAACACAAGGACAAGAAAAAAATGGCGGAGACCCCGACGGGGACCATTAAAGGCGCCTAAGGACCTCATTGCAGAATTCCGCCCACGTATCGCCAGAGGCGCATCTGCCGCCGTGGTAGCGCAGGTTTCCAACCTGCTGTATCGC
>JADGRT010000250.1 GCA_017880715.1 Verrucomicrobiia bacterium
CCGCGAACCCCATAATAATTCCAGTTTGACGGCTGGAGGAAATCAATCGAAAGTAATGACTGGAAGGACGATGGAATATGACCATTATTAAACCGACGGATTTGACCCAGCGACCACCGCGAAGCCCTCGCGTGCGATTAGGTGGCTATGTGATTTTGTCCCGCATGCTCGACAAATGTCGCGCGCTGTTGGCC
The DNA here is from genome assembly GCA_017880715.1 of Verrucomicrobiia bacterium. Taxonomy (GTDB): domain Bacteria; phylum Verrucomicrobiota; class Verrucomicrobiia; order Limisphaerales; family UBA1319; genus JADGRT01. Next base: position 195 of record JADGRT010000250.1, read on the forward strand.
GGCACCCTTGGGGAATACCGCTATAACTGTCCAATGGACCAGCAGTGGCTCGGATTTGCCGGCATCGATCCCGAAGCGTTGAAGCAACAAGTGGCTGCCGGAAAGGGCGATGGAGAGATACTGGCTTGGATCACGGCCAATTCCAGCACCCAACCCACCGCATCGCTAATCGCCGTTTGGTCTGCCTGCCAGGAACAGCGCGTCCCGATGGATTTGGACGCCCGCGAATTTTTCCAGGACGAGCATAAACGGCTGGCTCCAGAGCGCCAGGATTTGGCCGCGTGGTTCGATTTGCTGGACTTGGATGATTACTTTACCTTTGGCGGCAAGCCGTAAGGGCGGCGATACCCCACGGTTGTTCCAGGCAAGTTGCGTGTCATGATTACTTCGCCAACGTGGTTTAAGGCCAACGGCCAGCTCGATCGTTTGGCGACGACGGTTCCGAAGTGGCTGGCCGAAGTGCCCCTTTACCGGCAACCCGCGACGGCCGGATGCGGGCGGTCGTCGCCGAAGGACTTCCTGACCTGTTTTCAGAAGCTGCCGGTTATCACCAAGCACCACATTCGGCAGCGATTTCCGCATAATTTTTTGCGGTTGGGAATGGACCTGGACCGGTTGGTGGAAGCGGATCTGGTCGAGGTGGAACGCACCTCGGGCACTTCGGAAGCACCCACGCCGCTGTTGCTGGCCAGGGGATGGTGGGACGCCCAGGAACGAACCGCCCTCAATTTAAATGCGCGGGTTGGCGAAATCCTGAACGATTTCAGTCCCGCCCGGCGGATTACCCTCACCTCTCCCCAGTGCAACCACGACATCTGTTACACGGGCACTCCCTCGCCGGCCGAGCGGGTGGTGGGCCATGCTCTTTCCGTCAATCTATCGAGGCATCCCTTTTTGTGGACGGAGGCCGCCCGGGCCCGGATGGTGGAAGAAGCGCTGGATTGGGATCCCGTGTTCCTGGATTTGGATCCGGTTTACGGCACGCTTTTCGCCCTGTATTGCGAACGTCACCACGTGCAGTTTTCCCGCCTTAAGTTTATCATCTCCAGCTACGAGTTTTTGAGCGTAAACCACCGGCGGATTCTGGAACGGGTGTTCGGCGTCCCGGTTTACAATCTCTACGGATCCACCGAGACGGGCCATCTGTTGATGCAGGACAGCCTGGGCCGTCTGATCCCCAGCATCGAAACGGCGTTTCTGGAGGTGCTTCACGGTGACGAACAGGGGGTGGGGGACTTGGTGGTCACCACGTTGACCAACGATTACATGCCGCTCATCCGTTACGGCATCGGAGATCTGGTTCGCGTCAATCCCACGGCATATCAGGCCGGTTTCGAGTTGCATGGCCGGGCCAAGGATGCGCTCACCGGGACTTGCGGACGACGAGTTACCGTGGCGCAGGTGGACGCCTGTTTTCAGAAGGTCCGGGGCATTGCCCATTACCAACTGTTGCAGAATGCTGATGCTTCGCTGGGGCTGCATTACGCGCCCGAACCGGCCGGTCCTTCCCCGGATGATCTTGCCGTTTTGCGGGCGGAACTGGCGGAATTGATGGGAGTCCGGGGTGAAATACCGATGACCTCCGCCGATTATCTGCCGTGCGAAAGTTCCGGCAAATTCCGGCTCTGCCGGGCCAAGGCTTGAAGGGAGAAATGGATGCGCCGCCAGTCCCGTCATCCGTCAAACCAAACCGGTTAGCATGCCTTCAGGGTCGCGCTACGCCAGCTTGCGCAAATATTCGGCGCTGGGCTTGAGCGTAGCGAGATCCATCTCCACAAAATAGTTCTTCACCCCGCCGATTTTGGCCGCCGCGAACAGCTTCTTCCAGTCAACGATCCCCTGCCCAATCGGCACCGTTTGCTTCTTGTCGGTGGACCAATCGGACAGGTGAATTGAAATAAACCGGCCAGGGTATTGGGTGAAGTACGTCGCCGCTTCATAGCCGATGTTCACCACGGCAACCTGGAATTGCATCTTGATCAATTCAGGATCCAGCTTGCCCATGATCGCGTCATAGATCAGCACCCCTTCAAGTTCTTTGAACTCGAAGTGATGGTTGTGGAATCCGAGTTGGATACCCGCTTTTTGGGTCCGCTCACCGATCTGGTTGATCTCGTTGCACGCGCGCAGCCAATCCGCAAGTTTGGCGTCTTCCTTGAGCCAAAATCCGGAGGCGATCATTTGCTTGAGCCCCAGTTCCTTTGCAAACGCGATCCGTTCGTCGAGGTTCTCCCTGAGTTCCAGAAATGAGTAATGACAACTCTCGCACCGCAGACCTGTGGATCGAATGATCCGCCGCATCTCGGGCGCCTTCATTGAAGCCAGCGGTCCAAAACCGCTGCTCACGTAACCGGCCGGCGAGCACATCTCCACGGTCTGGTATCCCAGGCCCGCCATTTTGCGCAGCGTGCCTTCGAAATCCTTGACCAGAATCTCGCGAATCGGAAAAGTCTGGAACCCAATCGGCAGGCCCAGCGGGGCGGCGTTGGAAGTAATCATCGTTCCCTTGGTCAAAGCTCCCGCCGCCAGCGCGGTTTTTCCAATAAACTCTCTTCGTGTCATAGTGTTCATAGGCCTAATCCTAAAGTTCCCATCCCTTCCGGTAATCGCGGGTCAAATACTTGTTGGCTTCCGCAACATTCGTGATCTTCAGGTTGGCCGAGTCCCAGGCCAGGCGTTTGCCGCCCATGCGCAACGAAATGGAACCCAGGTTAAAGGCGTCGGTGATGGGTCCAGCGAGCAGGAAGTTCCCGACCGTCGGCTCCCCGCCCTTGAAGGCCTCGACCCAGGCGCTCGATTTTCGGCCGGCGGGCTTGAGGTCGCGCACGGCGGCCTCGAACTCGCCGTTTTTGCTTTGCGGAATCACCACCGGCGATTCACCGAGGAATCCGGCGAGTATCTTTCCCTTCTCACAGACAAACATCATGCCTTCCGCGGGCATCTCCCGATGATCCTCCGCCAGTTCGTCGGGCGTGGGCGGCCGGATCCCGCCGTCGTACCAGAAGATATCCAGCCCCGGCCGCGCGCCTTTGGCCGCGAATCGAAATCGGATCGTCGAGGCGGCGGGGAACGCATAATCATTGTGAATTTTCACACTCACATGGTCCTGAATCGTGCACAGATGGCTGGGAGTGGATTCCACCCAGATGGGCGCATCCAGCTCGAATTCTGAGAAGACCGGCCAAAGGCTGTAATGCCCCATGTCGGCCACCGCGCCGCCGCCGAATTCATACCACCCCCGGAACACCGCGTGCGTGTAATGGGGATGATAAGGGCGGGGCTGAGACGGACCGAGCCACAGGTCCCAATCAAACCCATCCGGGATCGCAGGCGTTTCCTTGGGCAAGACCGAGTATTGCGGCCAGACCGGGCGATAGGACCAGTTATGAATTTCGCGCAGCGCGCCCAGATTCCCTCCTTGAATCCACTTGGCCACCGCACGAATGCTTTCGCTCGCTGACGCCGGAATAAAATGGGTCGGAACCTTCGTCTGGCGGGCGGTTTCGATCACCATTCGGCCCTCGTGGATCCGGTTCGCCAGCGGCTTGTGCACCATCACGGCCTTCCCCTTCTTCATCGCCGCGATGGCAATGGTGGCGTGCAGGTGGTCCGGCGTCATGATCTTCACCGCGTCCAGCCCTTTTTCCTTATCCAAAAGCTCGCGATAATCGGAGTAGGTGGCGCAGCCCTTGTATGGGTCAGAACCCCGCTTATGGGCGTAATACAGTTCAACCATTTCCTTGGCGACGTCCCGTCCGCCGGGAATGCCGCGCGTGTCGGCCCGCCAGTCGGGTTTTCCGATCGCGCTCGCAATGCTCGACCGCAAACCGTCCCTGGACCAATCGACGTAATTATCGCTGTCCTTGTTGGGATCGCAAACCGCCACGACCTGCACGTTTTGGATCGCCAGCATGTCAATCATCTCGCGCAACCCCTGCGTCCCGCAGCCGATCAGGGCCATCGTCAATTTTTCGCTTGGTGGCGTCTGCCCTGCGGCGCCCATCACCTGGCTTGGAACAATGGTGAGCAGGGTCGCCGATACGCCGGCAGTTTTTAAAAATTTTCGACGGTTCATAGCAATTCGATCTCCCGAGGGAAAGTTGTGGGCAAATTGTGATATTTAAGGCAAAGGAACGCAATATATTTCCCAGCATAATTTTCACAGCAACGGGTGGTTTTTGAATATTCTTAACGCATGGGATTCGTCCATAGTATCGTTTACATCCACGGCCAATGAAGCGGGATTTGAATTCATATACCGACCAGCGCTGAACGAGGTATCGACCACCACCCGCGCACGTTCACTGCGCGGGATTGGCTCGATAGGGCGATGATATTCTGGCATAAATAGGAATATGCCAGGCCTGGCAGGATTCACGTCCTACTGGGGACGCGTGGCCGGAGGAGGAATGAGGTTGGGCCGGGTCGGCAGAGAAATATCGGCTGCGGGTTGGGATAGCCGACGGACCCCGCGCATTTTGTGACGGTCTGGGCTCCCAGAGTGCTCACCGATCCCACAGGCTTCCGGTTTGTGGACCTTGCCACCGGGAAAGGGTCCGCTCTTTTTATCACCAACACGTTTCCTCCTGTCATTTCCTCCTTCACCCTTTGGCAACCCCTTTTCTAATAATTTGTCTGTCCCTTTGTATTTCCTGAAAACACCTTGCCGGCGTAGCGGCGTCTCGGCAGAGCGCCGCATTCTTTGCCCGAAACCGGAAAGTTGGCGGCGCTCTGCCGAGTCGCCGCTACGGGGTTTTTCAGCCGAATCTTATGTCCAAAGGTGACCCCGCCATTTTTTAACCCACGTAACAGTTTAGTTGGTTTTTCAGGATATTTTAAGCGAGCCGCGCTCAGGAGGAATTTCTATAAAGGGCGGCTTGGGCCGTGGGAGTATCGGAGGTCAGTAAGTTTTCCAGGAATCGGCGGGGATGTTTTTCCT
>JADGRT010000251.1 GCA_017880715.1 Verrucomicrobiia bacterium
GACGGATCGTGATCGTTTGAAACAGTATTCACTCGGTTTTCCTCAATTCTTGCGCCCGATCGGTTGCCACCTCATGGGGACCTGGACCGCCAGGCTTCGATTGCGCCTAAGGACCAAATATAGGGAACAAGTCCGGTTTCTGCAAATTAAAAATCAACATATCATGATTCGTAGATATGATTGATTTGACGAGTCATAATAGGTGATTTGGCGGGGATAATCGATGAGCTCGATTCGCCGGGTTAGGGAATCCGGCCTACAAAAACCCCGGTTTTTGCCGGGTTGTTCGGAACTGCTGCCGTGCTGCCGTTGGGGTTGACAGCTTCGGCTGTGGGCCATAATTTTGAATTAACGCTATGACGGAATTGACGTTCTATAGGCAAGGCCGTAAAGACGGCGGTATTCGAACAGGAGTGGAGGTCAACGACGAGTCTGTCTTGGGTCGATTCGAGGAAGGCGACAAGGAAACTGATTCGGCCTTGGATTGGTACGTGGATGTCCGATGCTCCGTCAGCAAACTGGGCAATGATCCCGAAGATGCCCGCCGTTGGTTGATGGAACATGCGAGCGCCATCCAAGCAGCCTTGGGCGATCTGGCTAAAGAACTGAAAGCTGGGATGGACTTGAGCAGCGTCTTGCGCCGAAAGGTCGCGGGCACACCCAGGGGCGTTCAGATTTACATCGTATGCTCCGCCGTCCGCAGAAACACGGCACAGGAGATGGCCAAAGTGCTGTCGGGACTCGGCGTTCAATGGCGGGAGTTGATTAGTCGCCTTCCGGCACTCGAACCGACCCCAGCGTAGTTCTCAAACCGTTCAAGATCATCGACGATGGAAGAATTCTGCCGGCAGACTGGGCTGCAGCCCGCCAGAAGGCTCAGCGAATTCCGCCCAGTGGGCGGCGGCGTCAACTTGGCGATTGCCTGATTAGGGCCATCGCAGACCGCTTGCACTGCGACGTTGTCACCTGGGAGCGGCACTTCCCAAGGTAAAGGCCATCTTCGTTCCCTATCACTCCCAAGATATTGAGGGCTCCGCCGGGCTGGTTGGGATGCTGGGGTTTAAAAATCAAAACGGCCACGCGGTTAACGTGGCCGTTTCTTTTTGAGGTTTCAGTTAGGGTTTACTTGTTGGATACCCAGTCACAGGCACGAATAAATTCTCGAATTTTCCGACGTTCATAACGATGTTTTTGGGGTTTTTCCGGACGATCGGCTACCTGCCGGAACGGATGTTTGGAATCATGAATAACCTCGTCGATTTGATCTAGCGGTTTTGTCATAGGGTCTCCTAGGTTGTTACCAAGGAAGGCAGCGGGGAATGAAAAAGAGCCTCCCGTGAGAATATGTTGAAAGGCCCCGATATGTTGCTGCCTACGAACCATCGAGTTTAAGATGAGCTAAACCCGTGCCGCGTTCAAAATTTTTGTTTAGATTCGTTTTTCTAGGGTCGTCATGCCCATTGGAAGGCGCCTGACTGCCATTCCTTTAGCGCCTTGGTTTTGAGCAGCTTCAGGCCGGTTTGGAGGTAGGCTTTCTGGATCGGGTCGAACTGCGATTTGAGGATGCCTGCCAATACCAGCGTGCCGTCGGGGCTTAAGCGATGGGCGATTTTCTGGCGAAACCGCAACAGACTGTCGTATTCCAGATTGGCGCAAATCACGTCGTAGCGGCGATGGGCGGTCATGGGCGCCGAGGCCAAATCCTGCCGGGCAAAACGTATCCGTTCGCTGACTTGATTCCGGTCGGCGTTCTCCCGGGCAATCCGAACCGCATCCGCGTCGTAATCAAAGGCATGAACCGGCGCATAACCCAGCTTGGCGGCGGCAATGGCCAGAATGCCTGAGCCGGTGCCGATGTCCAAGAAAGCGCATTTTTGCCCTGATTTGTGACAACGAACAAGCTGTTCCAGACAAAAGGCGGTGGTCGGATGATGACCGGTGCCAAAGCTCAAACCCGGATCGAGGATGACGGCCTGCTGTCCACGCGCCGGCTTTTGCCGGCTCCAACTGGGTTTGATCAACAGCGATTTGCCAATTTCCAGGGGCTTAAAATGTCGCTTCCACGATTCGGCCCAGTTCTCGCGCCGGATGCGCCCGCTGGCCACTGTGCCCGGGGCGATCTGCAATCCATTAGCTTGGATTTCCTTAAGGCCGGCACGTAGGGCGGTCAGAGTGCTATTTGCCGGCTTTTGTCCAGCGGGATAAAAAACCGACACGATGCTCAGATTGGTTTCGTGGGGCGCGTACGCGGTGGCGGTTTGTCGGCACCGGGCGCTCAGCAATTCCGATACGGCGTCTTCGGCTTCGCGATGAACGCGCGCGCTGATTCGATAAAGGAAGGGCTGATTACCCATAAAAACTCCCGCAGTGGAGCGCGGACGCCCTCGTCCGCGAGTTGGCATCGTTTAACTTCGCGCGGATGAGGGCATTCGCGCTCCTTACTCGGGAATGCCTGGCTTTGTAAAAAGCGAGTTCCACCCCTGTTCATATCGTGGTTTATCCCGTGGCAATGGCGTCGGCTTGCGCCGCCAAGAGCTTTTGCAGGCCGGTCCGTCCCAAGCTGAGCATCAGCGTCAATTGATCCTGGCTGAACGCCGCCTTTTCGCCCGTGCCTTGCATTTCGATGAATTCGCCGGCGTCGGTCATGACCAGATTCATATCCACATCGGCGGAATAATCCTCCACGTAATTCAGATCCAACAGAGGCTGGCCGTTGACAATTCCCACGCTGACGGCGGCGACCGATTTATGAATCGGGTTTACGCTTAGCTTGCCGCCGGCCATGAGCTTTTTCACCGCCAGCGAGAGCGCCACAAATCCGCCGGTGACGGACGCGGTTCGGGTTCCGCCATCGGCTTGCAGAACGTCACAGTCCACCCATAACGTGCGCGGGCCCAATTTTACCAGATCCACGGCGGCGCGCATGGCGCGTCCAATCAACCGCTGAATTTCCTGCGAACGCCCGTCAACCCTGCCCCGGGCGCTTTCGCGTTGTTTGCGCTGGAGGGTGGCATAGGGCAGCATGGAATATTCGGCGGTAAGCCAGCCTCCGCCGACCTTCTGATCTTTCATCCAGCGCGGCACGCCCTCCTCCACACTGACCGCGCAGATCACGTGGGTATTTCCCCAGATGATGAGGGTTGAACCCGCGGCGCTGGGGGCGATATGATTCTTGAAACTCAGCGGCCGCAAGGCGTCACCGGGTCGGCCGTCGAGGCGGGCGTCAGCCCTGACGGCAGGGTTATGGGTGTCGGATTTGGCGGCGGGTCGGCTCGCTTTGGGCATAGGTAGAATAGATTTACGATGACTTGGTGGCGACGGTGTCGAAGGCGCTTTCCAGGCTATTGAACCCCGGGTTGGAGTGGGCGATTGGACTGAGAATCTTGCGAAGATAATCCACGGCATTTGCGACGCCTTGAATCGAGCGGGGGAGAGTGGCGCCCGAGGCGTTGGGGTGTCCGCCGCCGTGGAGGCGTTCGGCCACCTTGAGCGCCTCGCCGTTCAAGCTGCGCAGGCTGACCACCACCGTGCCGTTTCCTTTGCGCAGCAAGGTCAGGAGCACCGAGTACGGCGTTGATTGCTCCTTCAGGATTTGGTGCACGATCAGGTTGGAGTTACCGATCAGCGTGTCCACAAATCCCACTTCCGGGGTGAGGGGCGCGATATGGGATCGCGCCCATTCAAGTCCCAAAGGATCTTCGACGCGGCGTTTGACTTCGATGACCTGCAGCAGCGGATGATTCAGCAGACCTTCCGGATCGCCGGCGGTTAAGTTCACCAGATTCCAGAATTGGTACGTCTTGACCAGGCTCGCATAATCGCCCGCCAGAATAAAATCGGGATCCTGCTGGAGAAACAAATCTCCCACGTTCGTCAAATGCACCAGGCGATCGAGAGGGGGGGTGGCCAGGCCCGCCTCACGACATAGCTCGTAGCAGAGCAGGCTGCTGCATTTCGTAACGTCATGAATAAGCCGCGCGTTTCGGGCGGCTACGGCGGTGGGATGGTGATCGATGACCACCCACCCGGGCTTATCCAATCGTTCCTCGAAGGAAAAATCGCATACCCAACCGCTCTTTTCGGTCAGCGGCCGTTTCTGCCAGGCGTCATTTTGGTAGGCGCACAGCGGCACGTCGGCATGGAACAGTTTTTGCGCCAGGCGTTTCAGCAGCAGGCCGGAAAGCAGTCCGTCCAAATCGCTTTCGTGCGTAAGGATTACGTCCGGTTTAGGCAATACAGCATCCATATCACGCGCAAGCTAGCTCAGATCATTCCGGCTGGCTAGCATGGACTTGTCAGCCGCGCGGGAACCGCTAAGCTGCCGTCATGGATTTAGCTGCCAACCTCCGTGATATCCAGACGCGCCTGCGGGCCGCCTGCGATCGTGTTCAGCGCGATTTGGCTTCCGTGACCCTCCTGGCGGTCAGCAAAGGCCAGCCGCCCGAGAGGGTCAAAGCCGCCGCCGATCTCGGTTTGACGTTGTTCGGCGAAAATCGGATACAGGAGGGCAAGGCCAAGATTGGATTGTGTCCGAGCCGGCTGCGCTGGCATCTGATTGGCCACCTGCAATCCAATAAATGCCGGGATGCCGTGCATTTTTTCGAGATGATCCAAAGCGTGGACAGTCTGGAATTGGCTCGCGAAATCGATAAATGGGCGGAAAAATCGGCCCAGCGCATGCCCGTTTTGCTGGAGGTTAATGTGGCCGGCGAAGCGAATAAATCCGGGTTGTCCCCGGAGCAACTTTTAGCCCGTCTCAAAGAAATCAACGCCCTGCCACGGCTCGAAATCTACGGCCTGATGACGCTGGCGCCCTGGACGCCCGAGCCCGAAAAGGCTCGGCCCGTGTTCCGTCGCCTGCGGGAATTAAAGACCGAGTGCGAACAAATCCTGGGCGCGCCGCTGACCCAATTGAGCATGGGCATGAGCGGGGATTTTGAGGTGGCCATCGAGGAAGGGGCCACTTTGGTGCGAGTGGGAACGGCGCTGTTCGGCAGCCGGCCGGCCGGCGCGTCTCCGACTGGGGACAGACCACCGTTTGGCGCGCTGCAATCCTAGACGCGCTGACTGGCGATCGAATTGGTGATGGCGCACGAGCGGGCGATGGGGGCGCGAGTGCAGGACGTTC
>JADGRT010000252.1 GCA_017880715.1 Verrucomicrobiia bacterium
GGGCTGAGTTAAACGAGGCCCTGATATTGCTGGGAAAAGTGAAGTGGGGCTCCCGGAGCTCGCCCCTCCGAAATGCGGGAACTTATGCAACGATCTATAGCAGCGTGTTAAAAAAATTCAATTTTTGTAGGAGCCAAGGTAACGAGGCTCAAATTTCATCGGAAACAAAGATTTTTTTAGAGACTCCTCACGTCGTCTCCTACTTTATTAACGGGCCGCTACGCCCGTTCGAAAACCTACAACGACACCGGTTGCCCGGTTTTGATGGAGCGTTCTTCCGCTTCGCAGATTTCCACGGCGCTCAGGCCATCCTGCGGCGTGACGATCGTGGGAGGCTTGCCGCTCTCGATGGCTTCAATCATGTGGCGAAGTTCGCCCAGGTACCCGTCCTCACCACTCAAGGCGAGGGTCCGCGGTTGCTGGCCTTTCTCGAAGAGCTTCAGGGAGTCCACGCCGCGCGCCAAGTCGTAGTCCAGCGTGGCATTTTCGAAAACGACGGTGTAGGCCATGTTGAATCCGTGGCCTTCGCTCATGATCCAACTGCCCTCGGCAAAAACCACCGCGCCGCCGGTGACCTGGTATTGCGTCACCACATAATCGATAGCGCCGCTAAAATGGCTCAGGCCGCTGGAGCAGACCCGCTGCGGCCGGCCGAAACAGAACTGGACAAAATCCGTGTCATGAATGTGCAGATCCAACAAGGCGCCGCCGGATTGATCGCCTTTGAAATAAGTATCGCGACTCCAGCCCGGGGCCTCGGAGACGCGGCGGAAACGGGCGGCCAGGACTTTGCCGTAGGTTTGCCGTGCGATGGCGTTTTTGGCGCAGACCCATTCCGGCCAGAAACGGATGCACATGGCGGGCAGGAGAAAACGACGCGTGGCATGGGCGGCTTCGACCATGTCGCGGGCAAGCTGGGAATTGCGCGCCATGGGTTTCTCGCAGACCACGTGTTTGCCCGCTTTCAGAGCAGCTATAACCAGGCTGGGATGGGAAGGCGTCGGCGTGCAGATGTCGATGAGCTGGACATGGGCGTCCTGGAGCAAATCGTCGAATTTCGAATAGGCCTTGACCTGGGTCATATCCAGTTTGACCTGCTCGCTCGATGCCAGGTTGCCGCTGATTTTTGTCAGATCGCCGTCCACGGGGAGGCGGTATTCATCGCAGATGGCGGCGAGGTGACAGCCCGGAATTTTGCGATACGCTTTGATGTGGGTGACCCCCATAAAGCCCATGCCGACGACAGCAACATTAACCATAGTTTTTTAAGTTTGTGGTTTTGGCAAGGCGGGCCGCTCGGAGGCGGGTTGTTCTCGCCTTGGCGCATCCGCCGCCGTTATTCAGCAACCGAGGAGATTTTCGATGTGTTTGCGGGCGGTGCAGATATCGGCTACGCGCTGGTTTCCCGCCTCCCGTTCGATGGCAAGGTTGCCGTGGAATCCGATTTCTCGAAGGGTTTGGATAAAGGCCTTCCAATTCACCTCGCCGGTGCCGACCGCAACTTCCTCCCCCCAACTGCCAGGCTGGCGGGTCCGGATGGCGTCCTTGAGGTGGCACTGTTTAATCCAGGGCGCCAGTTCGCGCAGGGCGGCGATGGGATCGCCCTGGTCGTAGAGAATCATGTTGGCCGGATCGAAGTTCACGCCCACGTTCGGGCAGTTCAACGTTTCGAGAAAAGCGCGCAGGGTGACGGCCTTTTCCTGTCCGGTTTCAAAGGCGAGCACGATGTCTTGGTCGGCAAACAATCGGGCGACTTGCCGAATGCGCTCGAGCAGTTTGGCAAACGAGGGATCTTGGCGGTCATGAGGCAGGAAACCGGCATGGAAACTGACCAATTTCAACCCCATTTTTTTGGCCCAAGACGCGGCCGCCTGGATGTTCCTCCAATTCTCGTCCCAAGTCCCATCGGGGACGAGTCCGCCGGTGCGCCGGATGGATTCCAGGGTGGAATAATCTTCGCCGGCGGTTCCGAACATGCCGGAGACGAGGGTCAGGCCGGCGTCGGCGCATCGTTCGGAAAGCTGGCCCCAGGTGGCGGGGTCGAGGCGCAGGGGATCCAGCCCGCATTGAAGCTGATGCAGGCCGATGGTTTGCATCTGGCGAATGAGTTGCGCCGGGTTTTGGGACTGCAGCGACCAACTGCAGACGGCGAGCTTGGACACGGGAGTTTTCGTTGTATTATGCATTTGCATCATGCTTTCATGCTTGGCCACGCAGTTTGACGCCTTGGAGACACTCGACGAATTCCACGAAGCCAACCGCCTGGGATTTGAGGCGGCCGAAGATTTCGGGATTCGTCAGGTGGCCGGCGTTGTCGAGCACGGCGTTGACATTGGGGATAAAGACGCGTTCGGGATAGATGAAAGCATTGCGGTAACCGAAGATTTGCTGCAACTGTTCCACGGGACGCAGAGCGCCCCATTGGCCGGCCGAGAGGCCCACAAAGCAGACCGGCCGTTTGCAGAAACTCTCCGGAAACTTGAGCAAGTCGATGAAATACTTCAGCACGCCTGGGATGCCGCCGTTGTATTCCGGGGTGATGACGACGAGCCCCGTGGATTGCAGGACGGCCTCAGCGAAAGGCTGGAAGGATTTGGGCTTTTCGGCATAAGCAGTGGGTGCAAACACCTCCAGAGGCAGGGAGGCCAGGTCCAGCACCGTCCGAGGAACTTTAAGATCCGCGTAGATGGCTTCGACATGCTGGGCGATCTGTTTGGTTCGACTCCCGGCCCGGTTGGTTCCTGCAATCAGCGTGATCATGGTTTAGACTTTACCCGAACGCCCCGGGGGAGCAAGCATCCAAATCTGAGGCGCTTGCCGGGGTGCGCATCTCAATTCGGTCGGAGCGCGGACATTCCTGTCCGCTTGGGCGTTGACCAGAACGAAGAAGCGGACAAGAATGTCCGCGCTCCTTAATGCCATCACGGCTACCGGCCCGGAAGAATGCGATAGACCGCCAGGGGGCCGACGGGTGAGAAGCCGTTTTCTGGCGGCCAAAAACGTTCCAGGTTTTCGAAGCGAGAATTGGCTTGCAGTTCGGCTGCGACCGGATGGCGACGGTGGACGACGATTAACGTTGCTCCGGATTTCAGATAACCTTCAGCCGTAGGTTGCGTTTCATCACCGAGCCAGGGTTCATCGAGCAGGTAGGCCAGGTAAAGCCCGGTGCGGCCTCCCGCATAATACCCGCTGCCCGCCACGGGACCTTGCAGTTTTGCGGTTTTCAAAGGTTGCGCAAGGTTCCAGGCGTATTCCCCGGCGCGGCGCGTGGAGATGCCCAAAAGCCAGGGCCGCAGCAAGGTGGGGAGCAAAAAAGAAATGAACACCACGGCAACCCACAACGCAGGCCGTATGCCGACGGCTTTTAGGTTGCCCCTGAATTCGTCAAGCGCCAGCAGCCCCAAGCTTAAAACGTAAAGGAAGGGAAAGGCGGCGTAGAAATACCGCTGCTCCGAGAACGGCAAGTTCGCCGGTAAATAGAGAGCGGCTAGGCCAAGAACGGGCAGGGAGGTCCACCACCAGGTTTGGCTGGCTTGGGTTTCACGCCAGGACGGACGCAACAATCGCGCACCGGCGATGGCCAGCATGAGCGGAGCCAACAGGCTGATGCTGGTCAGCAAAAGCAGACAGATGGGCAGATTGGATTGCATCACTGCGAGTTGATATTGGACATGGGCCAGACTGCTCCACGGCGACCAGTCCTGGTAGGGCAGCTCGGATGGATCTTCCCAGACCGTGATGCGGCCAGGGCTGGGCTGATCGAATTGCGCGCCAAATTGGTAGGGCTGCTTCAAATCGGACGGGCCCGTGACCGCGTGGTTGATGCGGGCGCTCGTGGAGAGGGTCAGCCGATGGTATTTCGCCGATAACGCCGCTATCCAGACGCCGGCAACCAGCATAAAAATCCCCGCCGTTAAGCCCAGACAACGGAGGGCCCGTTTATAGTCTCCGGGCCGACGGCGCAGCCAGAGCGCGAAAACAAGGGGAATAGTGATCAGCGCCAGCGGAAAGGCCGGCGCCTTGGCCCAAAAGGCCAATCCCCAGAAAAGACCCGACATCAGGGCGGTTTTCGAGTTTTCAAGCCAGCTTTCATCCATCATTCGGCTGCAAGCCAGGGCCACCCATCCGCTCATCAAAAGGTCAGGCGTGATGTTTTCAACGGACCAAAACACCGACAGTGCCGCCGTCAGCCAAAGCCCCAACGTCTGATTTAATTGAGATAGTTTCGAACCGCGAAAAACTTCACGACATCCCCAGAAAAACAGCACAGCCGAAAGCCCCATGACGATCCGAGCGGCTGCGAGCGGAGTCACTCCCACTTTGATGAAGGGCGCCATGAGCCAACTGAGCATCGGTCCCCAATAGCCCGAAACGGCCAGGTCGAATCGGCCGTCGGCATAATAAGAGGCGATGCGCAGGTAGGCAATGCCGTCGGAGTTCAGGGCGTGGCGACAGAGCCAGCCGGCCAGGAGCAGGAGAAAAACCTGGACGATGGCAGGGGCCGCGGCGTCACGAGGCAACCAACAACAGTCGGGCGCGGAGCTTCCCGTTGTTTCCTGCGCGATAGCCGGCGAGTTGCGCCGGCCTTTGGCCGCTGGCTTCATGTCGCTTGCGATCTATGATGTCTAACGTCGTAAGTGCCGCCGCTTGGGAGCACGCGGCTGGCAAGTCCTGTGGGCCGGGTCTGGTGACCTGGCGGCGTTGACTGGCGACCAAGATTGAATAATTCGGACACGTTAACAATCCTTTTCATCGTTCGGGAATAACCGGCGCCAGGAGGCGCTCGGCCACAGCTCTCCGGACGCCGAAAGAACGACCGTCATCGTCGGATGAAACGGCGCGAACTGCTCCGACAACAAGGGCTGGCTTGGCGACTTGGTTGAGCCAAAAGCTTGCGGGTTATAACATCTGTGGTTAGTTTGAGCCGACTCACGTCGGCTGCTACGTTGTTGTAGCATCCGGCGTGAGCCGGATCATTATTCTCCGCCGAGCATTCGAAAAGCAGCGCAAGATTCGAGAGTTTGAGCCGACTCACGTCGGCTGCTACGTTGTTGTAGCATCCGGCGTGAGCCGGATCATTCTTTTCTGCTGAGCGTTCGAAAGATTGCGCCAGACTCGGAAGTT
>JADGRT010000253.1 GCA_017880715.1 Verrucomicrobiia bacterium
GCACCGGCAAACTGTGGCTCGCCGATGTGCGCCTCGAGCCGATCCAGGACCCGACCGTCGGCCGCTGGCTCGACGGCCTGTACCTCACCCGGCCCACCGAATGGGATGACCCCTATCGCTTCTTCGGATGGTGAACTCCACAACGGCCAAGGAATAGCCTGCTTCCTGACAGCCTAATATGATCATTTTGCGAATGCGTTGCTCCAAGCGTGCTTTGCCGTCACTTTTCTCGGCATTGGTCGCCACCCTGCTCGTTGCCACGGCGGCAACTCTTCAGGGCAAAGACTCATGGACCCGTCCCGAGCTGAACGATCCGCGTCAGGTGGAACTGTCCGGGCTTTTGGGAGACGCTTTCAAGCGCGGCCTCACCCGGATTAGCCAGGAACCTTACGCCGCGCCATTCATTCTGGCCGACGTCAGCTTCACCACCAATCGCTGGTTCACCAATTACAGCGGCGACATATCTGGCCGGTTTCTTGAGTTGGCATCAGTCACGTCCTATCGCGAGAATCCGCGGCCGGCCGCGTTGTCCAGGGTGCTGGAACAGATCACAAGTTATCAAAAGGCCGACGGCCATTTTGGCGCGGATGTGAACTGGACCAACGTGGCCGAGTTGCACGGTCCGGTGTGGGACTCCAAGGTCATGCCCATACTATGGGGCAATGGCCGGTTGCTGCTCGGTTTAACCGCCAGCTATGCGTGTTTCCAGAATCCGAAAATTCTCGAATCGGCCTGCCGGCTCGGCGATTTCTACGCCCGCACCGCCGCCGATGTGTTTTGCGATCCCAAGCGAACCGACGAATACCAGCAAGCCGCCGCGTACGCCGGAGCTTTCGTTACCTGCTATTTCGAGGGAATGGAGGGGCTGGTTCAGCTTTACCGCGTGACCCGCGACCAGCGTTATCTCGACATGGCATTGCGCATGGCGGATTTTCACGAGACGTTTGACACCCTGCCGGTTGGGCATTCGCATGGGAGTCTCAGCCAGCACGAGGCGCTGTTGATGCTTTACGAGGAAACCGGGAATTCCAAGTATCTGAACCGAGTTGCCAGCCGCTGGGACGCCGCTGTGAAAGGGGGTTTTGTCAGCCCGGCAGGAGGAGTCATGGAGAAATTCGTCGTGACTGGCTACAACCGCGACGAGGGCTGCTCCGAGGCGGATTGGCTGCGCGTGTGCTTAATGCTCTGGCGCAACACCGGCCAGACCCGTTATCTGGACATGGCCGAGCGCACGGTTTGGAACGAGTACCTCGCCAATCAATGGGCTGACGGCGGCTTCGGCCATCGCCTTTTAGGCGTGGATCAGTTTGGACCCTATGCGTTTCATCAATATAGCGAAGAAGCCCTGTGGTGTTGCACCTTTCATGGTCCGCTGGCGCTGAATGAATTCAAGAGTTACCTCGCGGTCGCGGCGAAGGACGGTATTTACTACAACTTCCCGGTGGACTTTCAGTCGGCGGTGGCAACGTCCAATGTTTTATGGACGGTTCGGTCCAAGAGCCTTCCTCCGCTGGAGAACGTGCCTGTGAAGTGCGAAGTCCAACTCAATTCAAATGTCGGGCGCGGTGAAACGTCGCTATTAATCCGCCGCCCCGAATGGGCGGAGAAAATTGTTGTAAAAGTCGACGGGCGCGAACTCTCGCCCAAGCCGATGGCTGGCTATTTAAGAATCAGCCGTCTGAGGTCGGGCACGGTGATGCTGGTTGAATACCAGGCGAAACCTTACCTGGAAACGCGCCGGTTCGAGCGGGTGGAACTGCCCAAAACCGCTTCCACCCGGTTGGATCAGGCGGTGGTCCGTTATGGGCCAAATGTGATGCTGAACGCCGGCAGCGGCGATATCCAGAATTTAACCCTTCAGCTCAAAGACGGCACGTTTCCACTGCCGAAAGATAGGCTGGCTTCCTGGCCGCTATTGCGCAACTCCACCAACCGTCACGCTTTTGTGTTTAATGTGCAGTTCGCGCGCTAGCGCGGGAAGACCGTCTCCATTATCACGCGCCCATCGACGGATTTCGGCTAAGAAAAACGCCTCAACGAGCCTCAGCCGGGCGCCTGGCCAGTGGCGCCCGCGCCGCCAGGTAACCCCAGACATACGCGTGTCCCGCCATGGGTTTGTGGACGGTATATTCGCATACCATCGGATCCCAAAAGACATCCCAGAAAGCCTCCAACGCCGGCCACTGGGTGTACGTCGGGCAAAACACGGAACCGGCAAAAGGCCCAATAAATGGATCCTTGAGCCCTTTATTGTCATTGTCCATGGGACCGCCGACGGTGAGGCCTGGTGGCGGCGGTTGGTGGGTGATTCGGTGATCCAACTGCAGCGGATGCCGGGGGAATTTCTGTCCCACCCCGGTGGTATAACACATGTTTACCGGGTTGGCGCCCGCGCCCGTCTGGCTGGCCAGCACGAGGGCGCGCAAGTATTTGGGATCACCGGTTAAAACATGCGCCCGGACGATATTGACCGCGTTCTCCGGACTGCTCAGCGCCCCATAAACGACCGGGCCATAAGGGTGTTTTGTCCAATGAAAGCCCGTTCTCTTGCCACTTTCCGCGCGTTCATCGGCCCCCTTAAGCAACGCCTGACGGCAGCATTGTTTCACGGTCTCGTCCATCCCCGGTCGATCGGTTCGCGCATAGACCCAGGCGCCATCGTATTGCTCCAGGCTGTCAAAGTGATACGCCGGCACCGCGTCGGCGGTCTTGAAGATGGTGGTGGCCAGGAACAGCCGGTTCCATTCCGGCTCCCCCGTCAGACGAAACAGTTCGGCGGCCGCAAAATTCCGGGTGTCACTCACGGCTGGATGTTTGGCCATGAGATACGCCTTTTCCTCGCGTTCGCGATCCTGCTCCGCCCACCGCATGGCGCGCAAGGCACTGGTGCGATACTTATCGGCCAGTTCGGCATGTTGCGGCGCGAGCCAGCGGGCCGCCCGGGCCGCCACCCCCGCATAGAAATAGCTCGATAATATATCCGGGGCATAGGTCAGCACGGTCAGCGATTCCTGGAAACTGGCTTCGCCCCGCCGGGGATGCTCGGAAGACTCGATACCACCACGAATGCCGCCCTCCGGCGTTTGCAGCCGCCGGAAAAAATCGAGGTTGAATAGCGCTTCATTGACAATATCCGGCAGGCCATTCCCGGACTCCGGAATGTTTAGGGATAGAACGCCGAAGTAATCGGGGAACAGTTCCGCCAATTCCAACAAAAGGCTGGTGGATTTAAGGTGCTGTATGCGGCGATCCCAATCACCGGCATCCATGTAACCGCCCCAGGCATTCGTGACGATCTGATCCGTCCGTCCCTTGACGAGATTCCCGAAATTCGAGTCTTTCTGGTTAAGCCCATTGCCAGTGTCCATAATCGGCGTGGTGGAGGCATAGACTTTCAGGCCGTCATCCGGGTGGAACGATCGGGGCCGCTTATAAGTGGTATAGGGTTCCCCAATGGCAATGCCACTTCGCTGATGATAAAAGCCGCGCGCGGCTACCACAAAGGCCTTGCGCCAAGCATCGTCCGCAATCTCAAACGGATAGGAACAGCCCACCGTGCGAACCGATACCCGGTATTTCCCCGGCTGGGTCAGCGCGGTGAAATCCATTTCGTAAACATCCGTGCCATTGTAATTCTTTTTATAGGCATCCTCGGTTTTGTCGGTGGCGGCTTTGGAGAGGACCGTCAACCCCTCGAAAACGGCCTTGCCGGTAGCTTCATCGAATACGGTAAACGGGAGGCGATCTTCATACTTCAGGCCGCCGCCATTGCCCAGCCAGCAGGATAAAAAGGCGACCTTGGCCGGATCATCGGGGCGAAACCCGACCTGGCTGACATGGACCGCTTCGCTGCGCACACGCGTGGGATCAAAGGCGAATTTTTGAAGGGGTAATCCACTGTTGGGGAACGAGATTTCGTAGCTCTTACCGCTGGTCAGCGGGGTTGGCATTTCGAGATAAACCACATTTTCGGTCGGCGAATCAAATTTATATTGCCCGATCATCGCCAGGTCGGAAGGCTTGCTTTTGCGGTACACCGTCTTGGGCTTTTGAGGGGTGGCATAATTGGGATCGTTGGTGGAGATTACCGAGTAACTATTCCGCTGGTCCGCCCACTTGGTGTCAAACCGATCCCCAACCACCACGTCCATCGTACAGAGGAGATCAGCGTTCTTGCCGACCAGGGTCCCGATGATTTTATCTCCCCGCCTGACAAACCGATGCATCTCCGCATCCACAACGACATCGCCCGCCTGTTTCACGTAAGGAATCTGGCGGCCATACTCCACGTGCCCCGCCGTAATGGTGAGACCAATGACATTCGGGGCCACCAGACCCACCTGCTCAATCCGGGGTAGCTCCGCCGCCAAAACCCGCCCGTTATGCGGCAAAAAGCTAACTGCCGCCCACATCAACCACCAATTAGGTCGCAACATAAATCAAAGCTTGAGGAATCCCTGATGTCGCAGCCAGTTGGCACAAGCCTCTGTCCAGGTCGAGCAGGGATGGTCGCTGGTGCGGACACCGAAGTCATGGGCGGCCGTGGCATAGATGTGCAACTCCGCCGGCACGCCGGCTCGCCTAAGCGCGAGGTACATGAGCACGCTGTGCTCGGGGGGACTGATGATGTCGTCCCCACCGTGTGCGAGGAAGATCGGTGGCGTACCGGTCGGGATGCGCAGACCCGGCGCGAGCTCATCCTTATCTTTCGCCTTCAAATAGCCCGGATAAACCAGAATGGCGAAGTCGGGCCGGCAACTGATTTTATCGATGTTATCGATCGGCTTGTAAGTTCTTTTCTCGAAGTTTGTGGCGGTCGCGATGGCGAGATGGCCTCCGGCTGAGAAACCCACGATGCCTATCCGTTGCGGACCGATGCCCCACTCGCTCGCTTTGCTCCTAACCAGGCTAACCGCCCGCTGGGCATCCTGAAGGGGGCGTCGGGCCGGTTCGCCCTTGGGCTCATCGGGGCGGCGCGGCACCCGGTACTTGAGGATGATGCCGGTCACGCCAATCGAGTTCAGCCAAGCGGCGACTTCCTCGCCTTCGAGCTGCCAATAAAGATTCCAGTAACCGCCCCCCGGACAGATGAGCACCGCAGTCCTGGTGTCTCTCTCCT
>JADGRT010000254.1 GCA_017880715.1 Verrucomicrobiia bacterium
GACAAAGCCCGGATCAAGGCGATCTACCAGCAGGTCGCCGATGAGCTCATGGCCGCGATTGCGGCCTTGAAACCGGGAGCGGATGGCGTCGCCTAGGCCTGCGCTTGCCCCTGGAAATTATTGATTATGAGGATGGTGGAGCCTAGGGGAGTCGAACCCCTGACCTTCTCATTGCGAACGAGACGCTCTACCAACTGAGCTAAGACCCCAACCATTTTACTAACTACGCCATGCGACGGTAAACGGATGTTGGCTAAATCCGTTGTAGCGCATAGTACGGCACTAAAAAGGCCGGTGGCAAGCGCAAAGAAAAGAGGCGCATTTTATCCGTGATATCCGCGCCACCCATCGTTAGCATCCGGCGTTTTGATCATGCGCTTGTTGAAACAAGCCGGTGGTTGTGCTGGGCCGGTCAGCTAAGGGGCCGGATTGACAGACCAACACCTTGAGATCGCCGAACATTAAATGGAGACAATAGTATGAGTTATGACAAAGCCATTGGAAGAACGGCTAATCGACTTCTTTCCGGCAAGACTGCCATCGTAACGGGCGCCAGTTCCGGCATCGGACGGGCCACCGCTTTGACCCTGGCACAGGCAGGCGCGGCGGTGGTGATTCACGCCCGGCGCCAAGACCGATTGGACAAACTGGCCTCGGAAATAGCCGATCAAGGTGGCAAAGCCCTGGCTGTGGGGGGCGACGCAAGCCTTCCGACGGACATCGATTTGCTGTTAAACCGCTCGTTAGCCTGGAAAGAAGGAGGGGGCAAGTATGACATCGTCGTGGTCAATGCGGGTCGCGGACTGGTGGGCGGCATCCTCAGCAGCGATGAGTCCCGGTGGCAGGAGGTTTACCAGCTCAACGTTCTGGGCGCCGCCCATCTGCTGCGCCAGGCCGGACAATACATGGTCCAACGAAAAAGCGGCGACCTGGTTGTCATCGGTTCGGTGGCGGGACGGAATATCTCGCCCTTCAGCGGGTTTTACGGCTCGAGCAAATTCGCCATTGCCGCCATCGCGGAAGGCTTTCGCCGTGAAGTGTGCTCGCACGGCGTGCGTGTTTCCGTGGTTATGCCCGGCATCGTGCTGAGCGAATTCCAAAACGTGGCCGGCTACAACGAGGAGAACTTCGGCAAGGGCATCGCCCCCTTTGGCAAATTGCTTGAACCCCAGTCCATTGCCGATGGCATTTCCTGGCTGCTCACGCTGCCGCCTCATGTCAACGTGAACGAAATCATGATTCGTCCAACCGGCCAGAATTATCCGTGACCTCCGGATGATCGGCCCGGCGGTTTCATCCTGACTTGACTTTCCAAGGTCGGATGGCAAGGTCCTGCTCGCCTTTGCCAAAGCCGGCGAAACCGACTGCGGCTCCTTGGGGAGCGAGTTGGCGGAAGGTCAGCTTTCAGCCTCGCTTTGGCGATGCCAGCGCTCGACCTGACACAGTCACCGAGCGGCAGAATAACAATCAATAGAATTGAAAACTCGAATCATTAGCGGCGTTTGCCTCCGGGCAAATTCTTTTCTCAGTCGGTTCACCCGGTGGACCACCGGTCTGCTCCTGGCCGCCGCCACGGTAGCCGCGCAGGAAACAACCACCGCCACGGCGCCGGAAAAAACCTGGCAATCCGTGGGCGTGCGCTCGGGCTTCTCCACGCGCGACTTTCCCCACGATCCATTCCACCAATCGGAATTGTTCAGCATCTGGAACCTCCCACGAAGCTGGCCGCTCTGCGCTGACTGGAGCGTGAAGCCAAGACTCGAACTGACCGCCGGTTGTCTCAGTGGTAAAAAGGAGGAAGGATTCGTCGGCACCCTGGGGCCGGAGCTCGCGTTCCAGTACGACCGATTACCCATCATCCTGGACGGAGGCATCAGCCCGACGGTGTTAAGTCAGGATAAGTTTGGCTATCGCGACTTTGGCATCCTCTTTCAATTCACGAGCCATGTCGGACTCGATTGGGAATTCGCCGCGCATTGGAAACTTGGCTATCGATTTCAGCACATGTCTAACGCCGGTTTAGGCACGCCGAACCCCGGCCTGAACCTGCACCTGTTCGGTTTGGGCTACCGTTATTGAAAACCGCGCGTCCCCGCGCGCTCCACCCGGAGCGTCTGGGGAGCGCGGACCGAGTGGGCAAGGGAATCGCCCCATTGGGCTAGCTCTCGATGCCCACCCGCGGTTTACGCCAGCGAAATTTTTTCTGAATCGCAGCCGGCGTTGTCCATCCTTGACCGGATTCCTCGAATCGGACAGGATTCGTCCGTTAGGTGCCAACGGATGCCAGCATAGCTCAGTGGTAGAGCAGCTCATTTGTAATGAGCTGGTCGGGGGTTCAAATCCCTCTGCTGGCTCCATCTTCATCACAGCGTGGAAATTATTATTCGTCCGAATGCGGCCGCGGCCGCGGAACTCGCAGCCCGCATCATCGCCAAAGAACTGCAGGCCAATCCCCACCTGGTGCTGGGGCTGGCCACCGGACGAACCATGGAGTCGGTGTATCGCTTGCTGGTGGAACAACACCGCCGGGAACATCGCGATTTCTCGCTCTGCCGCACGTTCAACCTGGATGAATATGTCGGTCTGTCGGGCGACGACCCTCGTTCCTACCGGCATTACATGAATCGACACTTGTTCGACCAGGTCAACATCGATTTACGCAACACCCACCTGCCCGACGGCAGGGCGGCGGACCTCGACGCTGAATGCGCCCGCTACGAACAGCTTATCGCCAAAACTGGTGGGATCGACCTTCAATTGCTCGGCCTCGGCCAGGCTGGCCATATCGGTTTTAACGAACCGCTGTCGGCCTTGAAATCGCGCACCCGGGTCAAGGCCCTGACGCCCGCAACCCTGGCGCAAAACGCCGCCTTTTTCGGTGGCGCCGACCAGGTTCCCCGCCGTGCCATCACTATGGGGGTCGGCACCATTTTGGAAGGTCGCCGTTGCCTGCTCCTGGCCACCGGTGAGGCCAAGGCGGATATCGTCGCCCGGGCGGTCGAAGGCCCCATCACCTCCATGATTTCCGCCACCGCCCTGCAACTGCACTCGCGCTGCACGGTGGTGGTGGACGAAGCCGCCGCCAGCCGGTTACAGGGCACCGAGTATTACCGATGGATATTCGCTCACGAACCGGAATGGGCGGAATTCGCCCAACCCTGAAGGCGCGCATCTCACTTTTTTCGGAGCGCGGACATTCCTGTCCGCTTTGGCGTTGACCAGAACGAAGAGGCGGACAAGAATGTCCGCGCTCCAGATCCACAAGGTTTTGGGTGTCGGGAAAAAGTGAGATGCGCACATCCTAAAGTTGATGTAAAGTTTAAGGTTTAAATCCTGCAAGAGTATGGAAACTTCTTCGATTCCAGTAAAAACGTTCACGGCCGATCAATTGAGCGTCCGTGTCTTTGCCACCCCGGAAGAATTGGCCCTCGCCGCCGCCCTGGCCGCCCAGCGCTGCCTTCAGGAAGCGATCGTCGCCAAGGGATCAGCGGCGATCATTTTCGCCTGCGCTACGTCGCAAATGAAATTCCTGGAGGCATTGGCCAAGCTGGCGGGCATCGATTGGTCCAGGATTACTGTCTTTCACATGGACGAGTACCTGGGGATTTCTTCGGAGCACCAGGCCAGTTTCCGGCGGTTTCTGCGCGAGCGCGTCATTCAATATGTCCGACCGCGTATCTGTTACTATTTGGAGGGCGATGCGCTGCTGCCCCTGGACGAATGCGAGCGCTACACCCAATTGCTGAAGCAGCAGACCATCGATCTTTGCTGCCTGGGCATCGGGGAAAACGGCCATATTGCCTTTAACGATCCGGATGTGGCCAACTTCCATGATCCGCGGATGGTGAAACTGGTCAAACTCGACGTGAAATGCCGGCAGCAGCAGGTGGGAGAAGGCTTTTTTCCGCATCTGCCCGCCGTGCCGCAATATGCCATGACGCTCACCATTCCGGCATTATGCGCCGCCCAACGCATGTTGTGCATCGTGCCCGACCAGCGCAAAGCGCAGGCGGTGAAGGACACTTTGCAGAAGCCGGTCAGCACTGCCTGCCCGGCGTCCATCCTCCGCCAGCAAAGTCACGCCACGCTGTTCCTGGATGCCTCGTCGGCCAGCTTGCTCTGAATGCGAACGGGAGCCGTTGGGCGTGTTTTCCCTTACCCAAGCCCAGAAAATGTGTCTAATGACGGAATATCAAGGCAAATTGCCCTGATAAACAATGGTTGTTTTTTTGCGCCAGCGCTAACAAAGCTCCAGAGGAGCGCCATGTTTATAGCGTCATTCAAAAAGATTTTTCTGAGCCCCGGAGGGGCGACATACCCCCATCGGTGGGGTTTTGTGCCGCCCCTACAGGGCTTGTAAGGATGAAAATGTGGACCGGTTGCTATAAACATGGCGCTCCTACGGAGCTTACCGCCTTCGTTACCTATGGGGCAGTCAAGGTGCAGGATCAGTTTTGTATTTTTGGTGCGGCTATTCCTTATGCAGAAGGAGAACGGCACGCCCACGAGGCTGTTTCGCATCTGAGCTTTGCCGCTGCTTTCATAGTCCTGGTCGTTTGTGCAGTGATTATGGTCTGTTACTTCAGAAAGCGACGGTGAATGTGGTTCCAGCAAGGCGCGAGGCCGTCCTTATGATGAGCGCTTAGGACAGTCAGACGCTCGCATAATATGGAGCGTCCAACACAACCGGATGCAGCGTACCAGGGCCGGCTGAATCACCTGGCCGGTAATCCGGCTGCCCAGGCGCAGCCACGCCGGAATAGTTCGGCCACCTCGGGAATATCGATGGCCTTCACATCATGACCGAGTGGGCTGTGAAACACCCGGCCCTGCTCATACTCGAAGACGAACGCCATCGGATAATCCTTGCCATCGACTTTGGAACGTGCCTGCGCCAACACGGTGATCGGCCGATCGCCCGCCAGACAGGTGTACAACTCGTCATCCGTCGTAAAGGGTTTCAGGCCTGCGGAAATCGGATGAACGGCGGAGGTGAACTCAACCTGGAACGGCCCCCGCGGATCGTGTCCACGGAGCTTGGGATCCCAGGAGCGTCCGGCCAGATTGCGGAACTCGGGCCAGTCCTGGAAAGCGCCGCAGGCGAAGTGAAGCAGTAC
>JADGRT010000255.1 GCA_017880715.1 Verrucomicrobiia bacterium
GCCGCAGCGCGTTGGCACGGGAGGTGGCACTCTCAGATTTTTAACCAGCGGACCACGCGAATAAACGCGGTAGTGCGGAGCTGCTGCTCCGCCCTGATATTGGGGCGGTGCGGCAACACCGCCCTACCAACAAACGGTTGCGGGTTTCTGAAAACTTTTGGTTCATGAATTGGCCCTGCGAGTTCCGGGTGCCATCGGGTTTTACACCCGAGATAGCTCTTGCCACGGAATCGGTTTTTTCAACTGCGCCAGCGGACCCACCATCGCCGGCGTTTGCGCGTACTGCAAATCCGCCAGTGTCTTCCGGGTTTTTTCCAGCAACTGTTCGAAGGTGAGCGGTCGATGCCAGGCGCGATGCCGTCGCAAAATCTGGCTCAGCGCATAGGTGAAGGCCCCGTACGCGGTAACCCCGTGACGGTATTCGTAGGAGTATTCGTGCTCCTGACAGGCTTGCAGGAGGATCGGCAAATAAGGCCCGTGATGCCCCAGCTCGGCGCGAATCCGGTCGTACTGCGCGTTGGGCAAGGTGCGCAACGCGATGGCCCGTCCAAGCCGATGCGTTGCCCCGGACTCGCCCAGATAAGCCGCGCCCTCCGCCAGCCGCGATAGGCTGCGGTTGGCCGCAGGTAACGACCGGGGCACCCACATTTCGTGGGCCGCCTCCCAACGCAGCAACCGATGCAAAATGTCGTCGGGCGGCGCCATCCCCCGCACGCGAGCGCCGCCGTTGCGGGTCATGCCACCCGAGTGACAGCAGTCCAGTACCGCCACAAAATGGCTGTCGTAAGGCAATTGACTGTAGCGACGAAAAAACTGGTCGTCCGTGATCGCCGATTCGATCGACCATTCGAAATCATGCGGCACCAGGCATTCGTCCAGCCGGTCCACCGTGTCGCCCGGACCGTAACTGGGAATGCGCGCGCCATGGCCGCTGTAATAAAAGAACCGTTGATCTCCCGCCCGCGTGTCGCTTAACAGCCAGTCCAGCCGCTGGCGAATGCCCGCCGCAGTGGCGCGTTCGTTGAGCACCACGCGGATTTCATCCGGCGCAAAACCGCTTTCCTGCAAGACCGAGCTAATGAGAAACACATCGTTCACGCACCCCTCCAACCGGTCGGCTTCGCGGGGATATTCATTGATGCCCACGAGCAAGGCGCGGCGATTGGGTTGGGCGCGTTCCACCACGCAAACCGGTGGCCGCCGGGAGGGTCCGCGCGCCGCCGTTCGGGCCATCGCTTCCGGCCAGACTTCCGTGCTCGTGTTGGGATGCGACAAATACTCGATGGCTTCGTGGTGCCACCCGCTCCGGTCGTGAAACGGTGTCTTCACCTCGGTGAAATTCGGTGCGCTCAGCGGCAGGGAAGACGTGAAAGCCTGATCGTACGGATTGTGCAGGTGATACCAATGGCGCGCGGGCAACGGTTCCAGGCGCCCGCCGAAAAGCCCCCGCACAAAAGGACTGCCAATCTGCGAGCCAAAGGAAAGCAGCAGGCGACCTTGAATCGATGCCCGCCCGGCGGGACGAATGAAGGTGTCGTAGGCCATGAGCGAGCCCAGGCTGTGCGCGCAGATGAGTTGCGGATCGAAACGCGCCACTTCCGCCGCCAGCCGTTCCCTGAGTGCCGCGCGCAATCGCTCGTGGCCAACCCACTGCGCCACCATGCCGGCCGTCCAGCGCAAGGCCTCGGGCCACTCTTCCAGAGCGCGACGCCGCCCCAGCCAGTCGCTCACACCATACACCGCGCCGCTGCCGGCCAGCTTCCAGATCGCCCCGAGGATGTCCGCGGTCTGCAGCGGCGCGTCAGCGAACAGGTCGTCGTAGGTCACGCCCTGCACGTCGAGGACGCCGGTGGCGGCGCCATTCGGAATCTGGGACGCCAGGGCGGCGCGCCACGCCGTCAGCCAGTCGGCGTTGGCATCGGGCCGTCCGACGCCGCGCAGACAGAGAATGCGAAGAGGAGAAGCCATAATGTATAAGGAAAACCGGAGATTAGCTATCGGAGGGGCCACTTGTCGGAGGGGCGAGCTCCGCGAACGCCATCATAAATGGGCGTCGGATAACTCCGCCCTCCGAATAAATGGTAGCGCCGACATTCCTGTCGGCGGGTTAACCGGGCTTTCCAGCCCGTTGTTTCAGCGCGCGTCACAGTTTAAACAACGCCTCTAAAAACTTCCGCCAATGCGTGTCCTGGCTGAACCGCAAACCGGCATAATCCGGCGCGTAGTTGCTCTTTTCCGGGAAATAAATCGAAAGCCCAGTGGCATTCCGGACGCCGGCGCCATTGACTGCGTTGGCGATTACCACGCCGGCGCCGGTCTTGACGGGCAGGGTTTTCAGGATTTGTTCGGCGGCGGTTTTTAGGGCCGCCTGACGGGTCAGTCGCTGGAGGAGTTGCCTGGCCAGATCGCCGAGATCCACATATTCCGGCATGGCAAATTTCTGCGCCCGATCGCGCGCCAGCAGGATCGGACCCGTAACGGTTTTCAAATTCGCCAGCAAAGCATCCGCCAGCGCGTTGACCGCGTCGGCTAGCGGCGGCATCCGATCCAAATCCAGCGCCGATTGGGTGGCCTCACTGCTGGGTCCCTGTTTCCGATACCATTGGCCGTATTCGGTGACGATCGTTTTGGCGAGGTCTTCCGGAGTTTGCTCGGGATGGGTGGTGAGTTGCTGGAGAATTTCCGTGTAAGGCCAGCCGGTGCCCGGCTCGGTCTCCTCGGAGCCAACCATGAACCGCGCGGTGTCCTTCATTTCGTAGGCGATCTCGATCATGTTCATCAGGCAGGCGTCGCAACCCAGCACATCGATCCGGGTTCCGGGAGGCAGGGCGCCGGCGATGGCCAGGCGCAACTCCTGGTTGTCCAGGTAATCCTGCGAGCCGCAATCGATGGCGATGGCGCGGGCATCCCTGGGCCGCCGGTGGATTTTTTGGATGGTGGTGCGGAAAAGGGAGCGGCGGAAACGGCGCAGGGCGCCGGCCTGGCGCGGACGGATGGCGCGGATGCCTTCGTAATCGTAGTCAGGCGGCAGGTTTTCCCAGCCGCCGCCGTGGTTCCAGACATCCACCAGGTAATGCCGCGCCGGGTATTGCTGCCGGCCCCACTGGAGAAACCCGGTCAGCGTCCGGGGATCGCCGCAATTGACGCCGGGCAGTTTTTCGAGAACCCGCAGCCGGCCCCGCTCGACGCGATAGCGGGTGGTCCCACTGCGTTCGGTATCGAATTGAACGACCACGTGGACCTGGTCGGTTGAGCCCACCTGCTTCATTTCGACCAGGTCATCATGACCGGCGCCTTCGAGGTTGTTGTCCCCGGCCATATACACCAGCCAGGTCCAATCCGCCAATATGGGTGAAGCACTCCGGCTCATAATATACGCGATAAAAATTGTGGTTAAAACGTCAAACCAAACAAACCTTGCTAAAACAATAAATAAAGTGCCAATGGAACCGGCTTAGTAAGCAAAATGAATCGCTGGGTGTCAAGCAGTATAAACCATGCCCGCTGGTCCTGCGGCGCGCGGCACTCCGGGCCGCTTAACGTCCCCTCCGGCGAACGGTTTCCGAATCGCCCAGCCCCCAGCCCGGTTAACCGCCCGTTTAAAATGTCCATTTTTTGTAGGAGCCGAGGTCACGAGGCTCAAATATCTTCGGAAACGCAGATTTATTTAGAGACTCCTCACGTCGTCTCCTACTTTATTAACGGGCTGGCAGAAAAATGGCAGGTAAAAAATAAATGCGAACTCTATCCGCCCTTTTTCTGTCCAGAGGATGGCCCGTGAGTCTCACCCTGAATCCTGAAAGCGGCATTCGATGCTCCACCAAGCTCACCAATAGCGTTCCTCCTATGGCAGGTCCAACGGACTGCGCACGCCCAGTCCCGGTTTCTTCATGACGTGGGTATAAATCTGGGTGGTGGTCACGTCTTGGTGGCCTAGCAAATCCTGCACCGTGCGAATGTCCGTCCCGCTTTCCAGCAAGTGGGTGGCAAAACTGTGGCGCATGGTATGGGGTGTCACCCGCTTGTCCAATTTGGCTTTGCGCGCCGCTTGTCGCACAAAATGCTGGAAGGTGGCATCCAACACATGATGCCGCCGCCGCATCCCGGAACGGGGATCGTTGAGCAATTGGCGCGACGGCCAAAACCACTGCCATTCCCAGGACTCGCCCGCCTTGGGCCATTTACGCTCCAGCCCTTCGGGCAACCACGCCCCCGGCAATCCCTTGGCTCGATCCTCCGCATGCAACCGGCGCAGCCGTTCCCGGTGTGCCGCCAGCCTTTCAATCAAGCGTTCCGCCAGCACCGTGACCCGGTCTTGGTCACCTTTGCCCCCGCGAATAATCAATTGCTGCCGGTCCAGGTCCACGTCCTTCACCCGGAGCCGAAGCAACTCCATCAAGCGCAGCCCGCCGCCATACATTAACTCCGCCATGAGGCGCGGCGTTCCTTCCATGGCCTCAAACAAACGTCCGCATTCGGCCCGGGTAAGAACCACTGGCACCCGTATCCGGGTGCGTGCCCTCGTAAAATCACTGAAATCTCCCAGCTCTTTTCGCTCGACTTCGCGCAGAAAAAACACCACCGCATTGAGGGCTTGCCGTTGAGTGGCCGCTCCCACCCGTCTTTCCACCGCCAAATGCGTCAAAAAGCGCCGGACATCATCGTCGGAGACCGATTCCATTGGCTTAGGTTCCAGGAACTTAGCCAGCCGCCAGATCCAATCACGGTAGGTCTGTTCCGTGCGCCAAGCCAGGTGGAGCGTCCGTACGCGTTCAATGAGCCGGCGCTCCCAGTCCACCTTGCCCAAATCATGCCGGCCCAACGGCGGCACCCCATGCACCGACGATCTCTCCCACTCCTTCCGTTGGCGAAACAACCAGTTCAGCGAGTCCTTCCATTCCTGCAATTGGACCGGTCCCGGGGCATACTCCAGCCGTGCCACTTCCACATACTCCCTGGCTCTGGCCGCACTGGGCAGGCAATTCTTTGGCCGGCAATAATCCAGGAACCTCTCGAGAATGCGGCGATAACCCTCGCGCTCGCCGGGGCTGATCAAGGGGTCGCTGGCTAATGCCTTGGGCCAGCTTGCCAGCCAC
>JADGRT010000256.1 GCA_017880715.1 Verrucomicrobiia bacterium
GGCGATGGCGCCCAGGCTGATGATGAATTTGATGCCGTCGGCGACCGACATATCCAGGTGGATCACCTCGTTTGCCGGCAACAACATCAGGAATCCACCCGTGGGGTTGGGCGTGGTTGGGACGAAGACGCAGACGGTTTTCCGGCCGGTTTTTCGATCGATCTCCGGGTTTTGATCGCCGGTGATAAAGCCGACGGTGTGGACGCCGGGGCGGGGAAACTCGATTAGGACAACCTGTTTGAACGCCGTTTTGTTGCCCGACGACAGGGCTTCATTGACCTGTTTGAGCGCGCCGTAGATTTTGTTCAGCAGCGGCACGCGCAGCAGGAGTTGATCGACCCATTCGATCAATTGTTTGCCGGCGTAATAGCGGGCGGAGTGGCCGATCAGGGTGATGAGCGCCAAGGCAAGAACCAAGGCGAACAGGCTCCAATACCAGGCCATGGGGCCCTGGCCGGCATTCTCATGGGTCAGCCTGGCCGGCAGAAAAACCAGCAGCATATCGGTCACATTGGACACGGTGCCGAAGAGCCAGCGGAGCAGGGCGATGGATACCACCGCTGGCAACACCACGGCGAGGCCGGTAAAAAAATTAGTTCGCCACTGGTAAAAAGGATTGGATTGCATAGTTCCTATTTGCCGCGGCGCATAATTCGCAAGGCGATATCCTCTTCATAGTCAGGCGAGGCCACCAAGACGCTGCCGCCGCGGTGATTGAGGGTTTCCTTTTTATCGATGTTACCGCTGCGCGGGTTGAGCCATTCCGCCTGGTAGGCGCCCGCAGGCAGGTCCAGTTTGAGATTGGCCTGGGTTCCGCCTCGGATATAGAGGGCATACGCTTGGCCGGGTTCGATCAACGCGCGGGCGGTGGCGCCCACGGGAATGCCGCCTTTGAAAAGGTCATTGTTGGGCTTCATCCGGACGAAATCGACACGGTGGATGAAATCCTTGAGGGCTTTCAGTTGCCGGCGCAGGGCGGGGCTGCCTCCGCCGGGTTGCTTGAGCGGCAGTTCGAAGGTTCCGTTTTCATGGCCCGCGGTGAAGGAGTAGTCCAGGTGATCGAATACCGCGCCGCCGGCCAGGATGAACTCCCATGCTTCCTGCCGATAGATGCGGTCGGCAATGCCTTTGAAACCGGTTTCGTCGTCGGCAATGACCTTGTTCAATCTGTAATTGGCTGCCACGGCTTCGGGCGGGGTGGCGTAATGAAAGTTGAAGATCGAGACGTTGGGATCGGGGCTTTGGACGCGGGCTGAGCCGTTGGCGATGTTTTGCGCGATCAGATGTTGGGTGTTGAGCTTTTTCTCGGTTTCGACAATCAGCTTGGCGATGTGGGCCTGCCAATCGAGGGTGACGCCGCCGAAGTACGGTTCGTTGCAGATTTCGTAATACAGGTTGTCGAAATCTTTCAATTCGGTGACCAGTTTGCGCACCAGCGCTTCCTGAACCGGCAGCAGATCGTGATGACCGAGGGTATAGACATTGGTGCGGGCGGTGGCGCCGATGCCCTGTATGTTATTAGCGGCGTTCATCGGGCTGAGGCTCCATTGCGCGTCCTCGTAAAACGGACAAAAGAGGACGAACTCGACGACCAGGCCGCGTTTGCCGGCCTGGGCGACAAAATCCTTCAGCCGCTTGAAATAGGCTTGGTCCCAATTCTGCAGGTCAAACTTATTGCCGCCGTTGGCATAGCCGGGCGTGGGGCTGCGGGACCAGGGACAGAGGAAGCGATTCGGCAGGGGAGCCAGCGTGTTGTGGGAAATGTTGAAGGCCGCCGAGTGTTCGACATAGGCGCCCGCGAAGGTCCGGGTCAGGTTGAGCCCGTCGGCTTTCAGCGTGTTCAGATAGGCGAGGTAATCGAAATCGAGGTTTAGAACGGCGCCGTAATGCTCGGTGCCGGTTATCAAAATGGCTGGCTGGCCGCGAAAAAGAAAGTAATGGGGATTGGCCGGATGCAGAGCGATGGGTTTGGCGGCGTGAACCGCCGGCATTAGCGCGATGAGCAGCAGGAGCTCGATTAAGGTAAACGCGCCGGGCCGGTGTTTGCGCCAAGCCGGGGAGGCGGGGAAGAACGGGTGCATTGCCATGGGATGACACTGCTTGATGTTTCGAGATTTGGCGATCCCATTTTTGCAGCGCAAAAAGCAGTGGCGAAGGTTTTTGGATCGTGTTAAACCAAAGACGATTAAGCGGTGGTTTTTATGGCTTTTATTGGACGCAACGAGGGTGAGGACGAAGGTTTGGCTAAAGCGGCCACCTTCGGATCTTACCGTTTGCACGAATTGATCAACAGCGGCGGCATGGCCGATCTCTGGCTGGCCACGAACCATAAGGAGGAGACCTATGCTTTGCGCCTGATGCACCGGCGGTTGCGTTTCAATTATCTGGCCAAACGCCGGTTTTTGCGAGGCTGTGAAATCCTGTCGCAAATCCACAATCACGAGCAGGTCATTGGTTATTTTGGCCACGGCAAGCTGGAAGGCACCCTGTACCTGCTGATGGAATACGTCGAGGGCGCCAACTTACGCGAAATGTTTAACCGGAGCGATCCGATCCTGGTCGAGAAGGTGTGGGACATCCTTTACGACATGGCCCAGGCGTTGGAACATGTCCATGACAGTGGTTTCATGCATCTGGATTACAAGCCGGAAAACCTGATGATCACTCGGAACGGCCAGGTGCGGCTGATCGACTTCGATCTCGCCCTGCCCAAGCCGGAACAGCCAATCAAACTTTGGAAATACGCCGGCACCCCCGCCTACATGGCTCCCGAGCAGTTATTGCACAAAGCCATCGACCATCGCGCCGACATCTTTGCGTTTGGGGTCACCGCCTATGAACTGCTGACCCACCATCGTCCGTTTGTCGGCGAAACTGCCGAGCAGGTGATCCAGTGGCAATTGGATCGGAGCCACGATTTTATCCCCCTGCGCGAACATAATCCCGATTTGTCCGCCGCCATGGAAAAGGTCGTCATGAAGTGCCTGGAACGCGATCCGGACAAGCGTTATCCGTTCATGAGCGTATTGGTGCGCGACCTGAAGACGGCGCCTTGATCGACCCCCTTCCCTCCCGCTTTGCTTATGGATGAACAGTGTTTAACCCTGGCGGCCGCAGTCATTGAAAAGGCTGATCGCGAGCATCGGGCCGATGAAGTGTTGCGACTGGAGCTGAAAAAGCATCGCGACTGGCTTCCCGACATTCCCCGCTCAGTGAGCCGGGCCGTTTTCGCTTTTTATCGCTGGCGGGGCTGGCTGGATTCGCCGGCTCCCTTGGAACAGCAAGTGCGGCAGGCCTTGGAATGGCAGGAGCGTTTTCGACGCCAACCCAATAGCATCAGCGAAGCGGAGTTGCGGTCGCAGGCCCTTCCGGGCTGGTTAGCGGGGCAGATGCCGGAGATGCCGCCCGCCTGGCTGCGGGACCTGCAAACCGAGCCGAGGCTTTGGCTGCGGGCGCGACCGGGACAGGCAGAGAGGTTGAGACAACAACTGGGCGACATGGCGCCAGGGTTTGTGGGTCTGCTATCCGATGCCTTGAGTTACGAGGGAAGCCAGGATTTATTTCGCACGCCCGAGTTTCACGCCGGCGAGTTCGAAGTGCAGGATCTCAGTTCGCAAGCGGTGGGTTGTTTATGCGCTCCGTTGCCGGGAGATACTTGGTGGGACGCCTGCGCGGGGGAGGGCGGGAAAATGCTGCATCTGGCTGATCTGATGCAAAACCGCGGTTTGATCTGGGCCAGCGACCGGGCCGAGTGGCGATTGGCCCGATTGAAACGCCGGGCGGCGCGGGCCAGGCTTTTCAACTATCGCATGCGGATCTGGGATGGCGGATCCCGGCTCCCGACCCGGTCCTTGTTTGACGGGGTTTTGGTGGATGCGCCGTGCAGCGGCATCGGCGCCTGGCAGCGCAATCCCCATGCCCGCTGGACCACCACGCCTCAGGATGTTGAGGAATTGTCCCGGACGCAGCAGCGGCTGTTGGCTGCGGTTGCGCCAGCCGTAAAACCGGGGGGAAAGCTGGTTTATTCGGTCTGCACCTTGACGCAAGCCGAGACTGTCGGCGTCGCGACTGCCTTGGAACGTGAGCGCCCGGAATTCGAGCCGTGGCCGGTGCCTAGTCCGTTGGACCCGGGCGAACCGGCGCGCGCGCAGCACTGGTTCTGGCCTCAGGACCATGGGGGCAATGGCATGTTTGTCGCGGTGTGGCGCCGGAAAGGGTAGGCCAAGCGCGCACTGGTTGCCAACCTCTGCGAGGCAGCGCAAAATGGGGAACAAATGACAACGGCAATCACATGTGGGTGATGAGGTTGTCGCCGAATTCCGAGCATTTAATCTCCGTCGCGCCGGTCATCTGGCGCGCGAAGTCGTAGGTGACGCGCCGGGAGGCGATCGCCCCGTTCAAACCCTTGAGGATAAGATCGGCGGCCTCCGTCCAGCCCAGGTACCGGAACATCATCTCCCCGCTCAGCACCAGGCTGCCGGGATTGACCTTGTCGAGATTGGCATATTTAGGCGCCGTGCCGTGCGTGGCCTCGAAGATGGCATGTCCGGTTACGTAATTAATGTTGCCGCCGGGCGCAATGCCGATGCCGCCCACCTGAGCCGCCAGGGCGTCGGAGAGATAATCCCCGTTCAAGTTCAACGTGGCAATGACATCGAAATCTTCAGGACGTGTGAGCACTTGCTGCAGGGTGATGTCCGCAATCGCGTCTTTGATCAAAAGAGCGCCGTTTTTCAACGCTGCTTTCTGTTCTTCATTGGCGGCAGCTTCGCCCCGGGCTTTCTTGGTCCGTTCCCATTGTGCCCAGGTGTAAACCCGGTTGCCGAAGAGCTGTTCAGCCGCGGCATAACTCCAGTCGCGGAAAGCCCCCTCGGTATATTTCATGATATTGCCCTTGTGGACAATCGTCACGCTCTTACGCCGCTCCCGCAGGGCATATTCCACGGCGGCCTTGACGAGCCGAGTGGTGCCCAGGTTGGACACGGCTTTAATGCCGATGCCCACTTGGACGGGGGCAGGGGTGGGGTGGGCGCCGGGTGCGGCCAGTTGCGTGTAGTGTGCCATGGCCTGCTGGGTGCCGAAGCGAATCTTG
>JADGRT010000257.1 GCA_017880715.1 Verrucomicrobiia bacterium
CAGTCCGGACTGGTCGGGATGCGGCACGATGGACGGATTGAACAGCGCCGCGGATTCCGGGGAGTATTCGTGCGTGAAGTGAGCGCCGATGAGCGCCTGCCGTTCCGCCGAAGGCTCCCACGTCTCGCCCAGGTAATGACGCACCTGCGCAAAGCGGTTGCGGAAAAATTGTTCCACACGCTCGTGCCGGTCCGCAAACTCGCCCAGCACCCGGCCCAGCAGCCGGGCGATTTCCTCGTCCGGGAGGGCCATGACGCGGGCGACGACCCTCCGCGCGATGTCGTCGCTGCTGGGATAAAAGGGTCGCATGAGCACCCGTGACCGGTTGGGAACCAGGGTGGGTCCAATGCGTTTGGCGTGGACAGGTGGTCGTGTGCTTGTGGTCATAGTTTCATTTCTGCATAGCGCCCTATCGTAGTCCGCGCCCAGCACAGAAGAAACTAAAACTAACCGCCACCGAGACGATTTACTAACCGCCACCGAGACGATTTGCCCGATGCGAGATCGTCCGAAGCAGGTGCGAT
The DNA here is from genome assembly GCA_017880715.1 of Verrucomicrobiia bacterium. Classification (GTDB taxonomy): domain Bacteria; phylum Verrucomicrobiota; class Verrucomicrobiia; order Limisphaerales; family UBA1319; genus JADGRT01. The sequence continues at coordinate 525 of JADGRT010000257.1, forward strand.
GGTCCATTCTTCAGGGCTAACGGGCCAAGTGATCGTAGGCTGCGATGGTCGCCAGCCGCGCGTCTTCCCGAGGGCCGCCCACGGTGAAATGGTAAAGGCTTTGGTAGGCGTCGTCCGGGAGGCCCATCAATTCATGCACGGGATCGTCGAAGAAACAGCCGATGCCGGTTGCTCTCGCGCCCTGGGCTTCGGCTTCCAGGTAGAGGACCTGCCCGATCATGCCGGTTTCCCAAAACAGATGGCGATAGCGACAGGGAGCCGCCTCAAGTTCCTCGCGAAACCGCGCGATCATGCCCAAAGAGAAAGCGCCGTCGCCCGCAATGGACTGCTGGCAGCTTACCGACGTTGCGGTGCTCTGAAAATCTCCGGTCTGGAGCAAATACAAGGGAATCGCTCCATCCATCGGACTCCAGAGGAAATGTCGATGGCACTTTTGCTGCAAGACGGGCAAATCCCTTTCCGCTCGCAGCAAGAAATACAAGCCTGGTTCCAATCCCGTGACGCGGTGGACGAACAAGAGCAGATGCACGCAGGAGACGGTCAGTCCGAGATCGAAAGGCGCGCAGGCGTCGCGTGGGAGGGTTTTGTCCAGCATGGTGCAAAACTGGTCTTTGTTGAGGCTGCTTAACCCATCGAAGGCCACCGCGCTTCTTCTTTGGCGAATGATTTGTGCGGCCGGGATTCCAGATTGGGCCGTCGGCGCGTAAAATGGCCGTGCTGTGTCAGGTAAACCAGGACGGACGGAGGCAGCGAACGCCCCTTCCCGGGACCTGGGTTTTGCCGTCGCCTCAGCCACACGCGAAATGATTTCCCAATCCACATGATCCTTGCTCAATTGATTTGGCGTTCCTTGGAACTCCAGCCCTGAAAACTTCGATACAATCTCTGTCGGCAAATCTCGCGGAATCCGCGGCTCCCCGCTGCGGTGGACGAAACACAGCAGCTCGGGATGCTCCGACTCGAACTCCGGCCACTGGGTTTGATTGAAGCCCAACAAGGTCGCAATCTCTTCGTCTGACACCGCGTTCAGCCAGGTGACTTTCCATCCGAGCAGGTTGGCTGAGAAGCTGAGGGCCGCCAGGGCATGTCCAACGTCGTGCTGGCAGTAGCGAAAAGCCCGTTCACCGTATTTCCATGCTTCCCGCCAAAAGATGCTGGTCAAGGTGACGAGGAATCCATCCGTGTGAAAATGCTCTTTGATTTGCTGCCACAGCGTTTCGGGCACTAAGGCTCTGGGTTCCAGAGCGTGCAGGAAAGAGTTGTAATGGAAGATGCCTGCGGTGACTCCGGGCAGCGCCGGCAGGATCAGGTGGGCTTCGGTCGGATGAAGATTGCCGCTGGAGGGATTCATCCGCAAGGCCCACGAGCTACCAGGAATGGACTTCCAGGCCGAAAGCCCGAGCGATAACTCAAGAAAGGCGCCGATAGTTTCGCGGGTAAAATCTTGGAAGGCGTTGCGGCTCCTTTCATACAAAGCCAGGTGCTCGCTCGCCGGGCCTTCGCCGCGCCGAAGTGGTTTTATGGATACACCGGAGGCAGACTGCTTCGGCCACGCAGGCGGGTCTTTTTGCAGCAACGGAAGCCTGACCGCGGTCACTCCTTCATAGAAGCGGAATGGATTCGGCTGATTGGCCCAGTCCAGGAAACCGGCGGACCTCGCATAGCGATGAAAATGATGCTTGGTCTGCTTGTGATAAAGCAGCGTCTCTGTGACTGCGGAATCGAGCACTTGTTGCATGGTGGATTGAGGGCCGATGGTCTTCTCTTGGGTATCTGTTTTCATTTGAGGCTTGGATGGTTTATTTGGTTCTCGCCAATTTCGGTGGCTGCCAAACCTCAGCGTTCTTCGACGGCACCAAATCGTGCTCGCCGAACTGCGGCACCGGGAATTCGCTTGGCGCGTCCGCAACAAGATGGCGCGGGCGGTTTGTGCCGGTCAGCTTCTGCTCGTCGATCTGCCGCTGCAATGTCATGAACGCGTGGATGAGCGCCTCGGGCCGCGGTGGGCAGCCGGGAATGTGCACGTCCACCGGGATGTATCGGTCAATGCCCTTGAGCACGTTGTAGCCCTGCTTGAACGGCCCGCCGGAGATGGCACACGCGCCCATGGCGATGACGTATTTCGGTTCGGGCATCTGGTTGTAGAGGCGCACCACCTGCGGGGCCATTTTCTTGGTCACGGTGCCTGCCACGATCATGAGGTCCGCCTGGCGCGGCGAGGGACGAAAGATTTCGGCGCCGAAGCGGGCGAGATCGTAACGCGCCATGGTGGTGGCGATCATCTCGATGGCGCAACAGGCGAGGCCGAACTGCAGCGGCCAGATGGAGTTCTTGCGACCCCAGTTGTAGAGATCCTCCAGGGTCGTGGTGAATATCCCCTGCTTGCTCAACTCGCTTCTTAGACCTTCATCCATTGGAGTTCCTCTAAGTTTCCGGTTTGGCCTCGCACAAAGACTGGAAAGAAGTTTGCCTCATTCGACGGCCCCGTTCTGGCTGGATGCGGCCAAGCGTGCGGACCGCTCGGCCAGTTCAAGATGAAATTGTTCCGGTACGGGGCGCGGGCCTGGCCGATGGGTTCGACCCCAATATTCGGTGAAGGTTTCGCCATCCTCCCGGTGGGCCACAAACTCTTCCAAGTAAGTTTTGACAACGGCAGGGATCTCTTTCAGCTCCACCACCTTCTTTTCCAACCCTACCAAGCGATCTCCCGTCGCCGAGCCGCCGACAAAAAAGGCGTATTTGCCCGGAGCCCGGCCGACGAACGAAATGTCGGCGTTATACGGCCGTGAGCAACCGTTGGGACAGCCGGCCATCCGGATCAGGATCGGCTCCTTCTCCAGATGGAGCTCACGCAGGATTTTGTCGATTTCATCCATCACCTGGCCAAAGACGCGCTCGCTTTCCGCCAGTGCCAGGCCGCAGGTGGGCAAGGCCACGCAGGCGTGCGAGGTCTTGCGGGCTTCCGTCATGCCTTCGTCGCTCGGCACGCCGTACTGGTTGAGAACCTGATCCACCGTATTCCGCTGGTCGGGCTGGATGTTGAAGAAAAGGAGGTTGCAATTAGGCGTGAGCCGGATTGGGAATCCCAATTGGCGCGCGATTTCCCGAAACGCGCTGCGATAACGGACATCCTCGGTATCCTGGATACGCCCTTGCGGCACAAAGACGCCGCAGAAGAGTTTGCCATCCCCCTGTTCGTGCCAGCCGAGCATGTCCGCAACCGTGGTCCATTGCAGCGGTTTGGGATGTTCAGTCGGCGCTTGAAGCCTCGCTTCAACCTCCTTCCGGAACCATTCGAGACCGCGTTCCTCGATAAGGTATTTCATCCGGGCACGGCTGCGGTCTTCACGGTTTCCGTAGTCGCGTTGGACGGTGACAATGGTGACACCGGCTGCAACGGCATGCTCGCGGGCAACATAAAAAAGCGGTTTCCCCAGGACGGGGTAGGTTTTCAGTTTGCCATGCGTCATGCCAAAACCGCCCCCGACCAGGATGGTGTAGCCTTCCGCCTGGCCATTCGGGGCATGGGCAACATAGCCGATGTCCTGCGTGTAAATGTCCACATCATTGCGAGGCGGGACGGCGACGCCGATCTTGAACTTGCGCGGCAGATAATACTTGCCGTAGATGGGTTCGTTTTCAGCCTCGGGAGGCGGATACAGTTTTTCACCGTTCAGCCAGATTTCCGCATACGCGCGGGTCTTGGGGAACAACGCCTGCGTCAGTTCATCGGCCAGTTTTTGAGCATTACAATGGACCGGGGTGTTCAGTGGCGTTGGGGAAGCCATCACATTGCGCACGATGTCGCCACAGGCTCCGACGGTCGTGATGCCCGACTGGGTGACTCGGGCAATGCATTCCTGCAGTCCACCTTTGAGGACCAAATGATACTGAAAATTCTGACGAGTGGTGATTCGGAGAGTCTGGTTGCCGAGGTCGGTCGCGATCTGGTCCAGCTTCAGGTATTGATCGGCCGCAAGGTGGCCACCCGGAATTTTGGTGCGAACCATGAAGCTCCAGGCCTTGTCGAGCCCGGCCCTTTTCAGCTCAACGCGAGCGTCCCGGTCGTCCTGCTGATACGTCCCATGAAACTTGAGGAGTTGGATATCCTCCTCGCCGAAGTGGGAGGCGTCACTGCGCAAGGTCTCCGGGATCGTTCCTCGCAGGTAATGACTTTGCTCTTTAATCTGCTCTACTTTACTTCCGGCCATAGATTTTTGCTTTCAGGTGGGGTCATTTGTCGAAAAAGTCCTGGATTTCGCGGACGACTTCGACGAAGCGGTCGATTTCTTCGGTCGTGTTGTAGAAGTAAAAACTCGCGCGCGCCGTGGATTCCACGCCGAGCCTTTTCATGAGCGGCTGATTGCAATGATGCCCGCCACGCAGCGCCACACCGCGCTGGTCGGCCACCGTCACCACGTCGTGCGCGTGGACACCCTCGAGGAGGAAGCTCACCAGCCCAGCGCGGCCAAGGGTCGGGCCGAAGAGCCGGATGCCATTGAGCGCGGAAAGCTTCTCGAACGCATACCCGCCGAGTTCCTGGTCGTGCTGCGCG
>JADGRT010000258.1 GCA_017880715.1 Verrucomicrobiia bacterium
ACGAGCCATTCAGAGTGTGAAATATCCAAGCTAAGGCCACAACCTTCGTTCTCCCAAGCGCCATTACAGACCAACCCCACTTGGGGCGCCTTTTGCTGCGTGCTTCGGGCAAACAAACGGATAGGAATTTGGCTTTTGTTGCCCCCCGTTTATTGGCGCTGCGCGGGTGATTTGTGCCAGGCTCTATTCGCGGAATTCGCGGGTTTTACTTTGGCCAAGGCCATGTCCCAATTGTGATTTAAAGCGCGGTCGCCTGTCTCGCCGTAATCGGATGAAGGCGGAAGCTTGGCGAAGACGGGAGGATGGCGGATTTCCTCTCCGCCTCGAACGGGGAGAGGATTAAAGGTGAGGTGTCGATTCTCCATGTTTTCATCCCGTTCATAACTCACCTCGAAATGCCCGATCCAGAATGGCCGGCAATAGTGCATCCAACCTTGTCGCGCCGAAATTTGATGAAGCCGGATCAGCGGCGGCCCGCCCCGTGTCCTTTACGGCGGCCTGCCCCGTGTTATTTACGGCGGTCTCGGCCTGCGAACGCTTCAGCGCGTCCACCTGCCGCTGCGCCGCTGTCAGCCGTACTCCAATCTGGTCGGCCAGCGCGATCATGACGCTGTCTCTATTTTCTATTCTTGATGTCATCTTCGTAGGGCACGTTGTTCGCCTCGGCCCAGCCGATCACGAACTCCTTCATTGCCTCGTCACGGTATCCGAACCATTGGTCCTGAATACCCAGCCGGCAAAGCGTGTCCTTGAAATGGTGGAAAGCGCCGTGGCCCTTGACCGCACGCCAAAGCTGTTCAGCGGCTTTCACGTCGGGCAATGCTCCGATGAATCGCTCCATGTGACGGTATTCGTCGAACTCAAACTTGCCCGGCGGATTAATGAAGCGGTCGCCGCTGTGGTTCACAATCGCCCGTGCCGTTTCGACTTCTTCCTTCTGCCAGTCAGGCATGCCCCTCAACGCTTCGTCCTCGCCCTCTTCCACGGCGCTCAGGATACGGTCCGCCACGCTGACGATCCGGCCGGTGTGCCGGTCAAAATAGGTGCGCCGATCCACGGACTCGAACTCGAGAGCATCCGTCAACTCGCTCAGTTTGGCGAGTGGGTTCATACAGTGACTCTAGTCCCGCCAGGGACGACACGCAATCGCCCACGGTTTCAACCGTGGGCTTGGGCAATTCCTCAACTCGTCATGGCCAATTCCTCACAACCACCGCACCAGTTCAGCCAGCGGTTTGCGGCGCGAGGCGGGAGGCGCCGCCGCATCGGGATCGCACGGGTAACCCACCGTGATGACGACCGCCGGCTTCACGGATGCCGGCCAGCCCACAATCCTGGCCACCACCCGCGGCTTGATCCAGCCAATCCAGCAGGTGCCCAGGCCGAGTTCCGTGGCTGCCAGCACCAGATGCTCGCCGGCGATGCCAATGTCCACCCAGGGGTAATCCACGCCCGAAACCGAGGCCGCGAGCCGGTGCGTCACGAAGGAGCGTTCCATGCCGACGACCACGTGGACGGGAGCGTCAATCGCCCAGGCCATCTTGATGCCGGGCAGGAAGCCGTCTTCCACGATGCGCCGCCTCAAATCGAGGTCGCGCACCACGGCGAACCGCCACGGTTGCTGGTTGCAGGCGGAGGGTGCCAGCCGGGCAGCCTCCAGGATCTGCATCAATTGCGGCTCGGGCACCGGCTTGGATTGATAGGCGCGGCAACTCACCCGCCGCGCAATGGCATCCCTCACCGGCATTCCCGTTGGTTCGGTGGGCAACTGACTCACGTGTTCGGGGTCGTGACTCATGATTTCTTTTTCTACCACGGATTTCACGGATTCAATTTTCTTCGATCCGTGTTCTCCGTGGCATCCGTGGTTAATCCCTTTTTCTTGTTGGCGTATTCAAATTTCTAGGACCCTTTCAGACCCTTTCACTTTCAGGACCGACCCTTTCAGCCATATCACAATTCTAGCACTTTCCAGGACTGGCCCTTTCCCCCTTTTTCAAAATCTGTTTTGGACACCAGTGTTCCGGAGTTGGAAGTTGGAAAATTGGAGTTCAGTGTTTTTCCTATTTCAGCCTTCAGCCTTCCTTGTTCTCGCGCCGCGACTGCGGCACCAACCATTCGAGAAACCCGCCGATCCATTGATCCTCCCGCAAGTAGTTCGAATAACGAACGCACAAGTCCGCCATGCACGCCAAGGCCAGGAGGGCATCAAGCAGGGACGTGGGGATGCCGACAGAACCGATATGCAGGGAATCCTGACCCGTCATGGCCCCGAATAGTCCGCCCACGATCATCTTCCCGAGGCGCATGCTGGCGTTGATCGTCACGACGACAAACACGCCCTGCATCAGCACCATGGCAAAGCTCGTGAAGATGGAAAGCCCCGTGATCGTCCGGGGCACGTAACCAAACCGGACGAGCCGCTGCTGGGTGCCGGACCAGAGCAGGCCGAGAAAAGGATACAATGGCAGCAGACAGACCCACACCACTTCGTTGAACGCCTCGCCGCGCCGGGACGAATCCCGCTCCGCCACGCTGTCCTCGCCGTAATTGAGAAACAGTTTGGGATTCGGGATCTTGCCCGGCGGCCACGGACGGAGAACGTAACGGATTTTAAAAGGTGGGTGGGCCTGGCCCTTCTCCACGAGGAGATACTTTTTTTCCCGGAAATAGATGGCCGGCGCGTTGTTGGTGCGGACTTCCCAGTCGGCCGTTTCGTGTTTAGCCTCGATGACCACTTCGTTGTTGGTGATGGTCACCCGGTCCGCTCCGATGCGGATGACCTGCTGATTTGTTTCGGGTTGTTCTGGCATAATATTCGCAAGGCGGCTGTTTGCGGCGCAGAGTTGCGGCGGGGAAAATCAAAGTAAAGAAAATTTACCACGGTCACCCCATTTTCAAACCCAATCGATTCTTGCTTTTACGCGTGCCTGCCCCGTGTTCTTTACGGTGGTGTCGGCTTGCAGGCGCTTCCGCGCGTCCACCCCCGCTCTATTCCGCTCTGGTTTGGCATTCATTGCATGCTCCTTACACCCGCGAGCCGGGCGCGGATGGCCAGCCGTCGTGCTTTCTTCGCGCCTAGCTTTTTCACCGAAAACATTTTCCGCCGGACGACATACGGTTTCGGACTCCAGGTCGCTCTCCAATACGTTCGAAGCGGCCAAGATCGCCAGTCCACCATCCTCTGCACGCCGACGATGCCGGACGAACCCTTGCGCCGCGGAAGTTCCGCCCACCAGCGGCGCGACCTCTGTTTTGGCAGGCCAAGTTTTGCCAGCAACTTCCGGCGATGCTGTTGCGCGGCCGCCAGTGCCTGCTTGCGACCGCCGTGCGAACAATCGGTGAAAAATGCGGAATGGATTTTGCCCCGGCGTTGCACCCGCACAAAGAAACCGTGGTTGTGCTTTTCCGGCTGGTCAATCCGGCAGATGCCGGGCGTGCGTGATGGTTTGTTCATAGTTCCGCAATAAACCAGTCTTCCACCTTCTGGCGTGCCCAGGGTGTTTTGCGCAGGAACGTGAGACTGGACTTTACCGAAGGATTGAACTGAAAACACCGGATGGGGATGCGCCGCCCCATCTCGCCCCAGCCATGCCGCTGGACCAGTTGATTGAGAATGTTCTCCAGCGTGATGCCATGCAAGGGATCGCGGGGATGGGAGGAAGGTGATGGCATGTCAGAGTTCTCCTTCTCGTCGCGCCGAAATCACATGAAGGCGGATGAAGGCGCGGTCGGCGGATTTCCTCTCCGCCTCGAACGGGGAGAGGATTAAAGGTGAGGTGTCGATGCTTTGCATTGGCTTCACTTTCACAATTCTCCTTTGAATGCACGATCCAGAATGGACGGTAAAAGTGCATCCAGCTCTTGGGCGGTCTCGACTTGTAGGCGCTTCAGCGCGTCCACCTCCGCCTGCAACGCGTCCAGCTCGGCCACGATTCGGAGCTGCGCGGGGAGCGAGGGGACGCTGATTTCAAAAACACCAATGCGCTCTTGGTTGATGATCGGAAGTGTCGCTTGAGGTGCGGCAGCCATCAGGTCTTTCCCAAGACGCCGCATCCACCAGAAACCGTATTCGGGAAGAACCTCGTCCGAGAATTTGATGCCGGTGATTTGCTGGTTTGCCGAACAGCGTTCGTGAGTGAGTGCAACCTTTCCCAGCGAACCGCCAATGGCAACCAACAAAACCGTGCCGGACTCAAACATTCTAGCTTTGCGTTCTGCGAGTGCCACTTCGGACAACGTGCGCGATGAAGCGCCAAGTTGTTGCTGATACTCCAAGTCGCCGGGCGTATACCACTGAATCGGACCGCCGTAATAGTCGCTACGGTCGCTTGGCGGCGTTGTGCCCGTGCTCATGGTTGAACACGCGCTGATTGGTTTGTCCAGAGTGCCTGGCGGCAACCGGAGATGTTTCAGGGCTGAAAGCACAAGCGCCTCGGCTTCTTCGGCGGCTTGGTGGCGGAGGGTGCGCGCCTCGTGGATTTGGGCGGCCAGTTCCTCAATCCGCGCCACCACCCGCCGCTGCTCCGCCAACGGCGGCAGCGGGATTTCATATCCGAGCACATGCGCCGGGCGAATCGCCGCGTAGTTCGTCGAGCCTTGCGCCGCCACCTGCTCACGGAACGTTGGGGTTCGGATGAAAAAATCAAGGAACCGCCGGTCGAGCTTCGACTCGTCCACGACGAACAGGAAGTAGTGGCTGCTGACGATTGAGCCGTTAAGGGACTTCGGCACAATGCCAAAACCGCCGACCTTCGCATCAATCTCGGCCACGAGGAATTCGCCCGTGCGGCAGACCTGCTGCGTTTTGGTTTTGATGAGCGCGCCCGGAACGTCATCGCGTTGGACGATACCTTGAACGTGAAGCTGGACTCGCGGGCGTTTGTAAGTCGTGAGGTCATCAATCGTGATGAACTCCTTCCGGTGCCGCAGCACCTCGCCCAGCCGCACGGTTGGCCACGATTTGCTCATGCGCCTCCAGTGGTTGTAGCGCAGGCGTCCCCGCCTGCGGGTTCACCGGGCGTCCCGCCAGGTGGCGTTCGAGATTCAACCCCCGCCACCCGCGAGGAGCGCCGCGT
>JADGRT010000020.1 GCA_017880715.1 Verrucomicrobiia bacterium
AGGACTGGGAGCGCCGGCATCTTGCCGGCGTGGACGGAGTCGAACACGCCGGCAAGATGCCGGCGCTCCCAGTGAGGAGTCAACGCCCGAAAAAGGTGAAATGCGCGCGGGTAGGGACCAGGCTGAAGTAAGTTGGGACATGGCCTGAAAACTGCTTATTGTTAGCCCTAGCCTGCCTAGCCGAAGCTGGCAGGATGACGGGGCTCTTCGACGGCTCGGTCGCCGGACGCAGTTTCAGAGCGGTTGACGAAAAAAGCAAAAAGACGCGAAAACGCCTTTACAAGTTGTCCGCAGACGATAGTTTTACTCAAACAGAACTGACTATGCGAATTTCACTGAGTTTGTCGATCGCGTCCGCCGCGGCGGCGTTGCTGGCGGTGGGTTGTACCGGTCCTGAGCAAAAGCTCGGTCGCGGCATTAACAACCTGACCGAATTTGCTCGCCTGGGCGAAATCCGGCGCTCGGTGGAGCAGACGGCGCTCTGGGACGGCGCGGAAACGGGTTACACGACCGGTTTTATCCGCGGGTTGAATCGCAGCGTGCAACGCACGGTGATGGGGGCTTACGAAGTAGCCACGTTCCCGTTTCCCAAGTACGATCCGATTCTGGTCCGGCCGGCGTTTTATGACTCGTACAAAAAGCCGGAATCCATCGTCAAGCCGCAGTATCCCGACAGTTACAAGCCGGGTTTGCTGGCCGATCCGTTGTTTAGTCCTGACACGGCGCTGGGTTTTCATGGCGGCGATGTGATGCCGTTTATACCCGGCAGTCGATTCCGGATTTTCGACTATTGATTTAACGTTTAAGCATGGCGCCAACACGCGATGTTGGCGCCTTTTTTATTGATGCGTCTAACCCGGCGTTCTCCCTGCAAGATCAATTTGCTGCTCAACATCCTGGGCCGCCGGCCCGATGGTTTTCATGAGTTGGAAACCGTTTTTCAACCCGTGAACCTGTGGGATGAGCTGGAATTCGAGCGGGGGCGTCCGGGGGTGGTTATGACCTGCAACCATCCCGAGTTGCCCACCGATGCCAGCAATCTGGTGGTTCGCGCTGCCAGGGCTTTTTTAGCGAAGGCCAGCCTGCGCGAAGGGGTTCGGATTCATCTGGAAAAGAAGATTCCCCTGGCGGCGGGACTGGGAGGCGGGAGCGGCAATGCGGCGGCAACCTTGCTGGGATTGAACGAGTTGTTCGGCGGGCCGCTGGCAATGCCCCAATTGCAGCTCGTGGCGACGCAATTGGGTTCGGACGTGCCCTTCTTTTTGCAGCCGAAACCGGCGCTAGGGATCGGCCGTGGCGAGCGGCTCGAGCCGCTGGATTTTTTCCCGGCTTTGGGCGGAGCGTTTGTTTTGTTAATTCACCCCGGTTTTGGGGTCTCGACGGCCTGGGCGTATCAGCAACTGGCCCGGTTTCCGGCCGCGTTGCACGGCCAACCTGGGCGGGCTCAACGCCTCGTCGAATTGCTCCAAAGCGCGGACTTAACAACCGCCGGGCCGGCGTTCTACAATTCCCTCGAGGCCCCGGTATTCGAGAAATACCCTTTGCTGGCGATGTTTCAGGAGCAGTTGCGGGAGCAGGGCGCTGGCGCCACGCTGATGTCGGGGAGCGGATCGACGACTTTCGCGTTGGCGGCGGATCGACCGGCTGGCGAGGCTTTGCGGGATCGGTTCCAGGCCAAGTTTGGTGAGAGCCATTGGACCGCCGTGGTGGGTATTTAGCCAGTCGCTATCCGCAATAACTCAAAAACAGGATTGAACCGGTTTTGGTTTGCCGGCATGATGGGCCGGTCATGAACTCGACCCGGAACACATTTGATTACGACGTAGCTGTGGTTGGTGGCGGAAGTGCCGGTTATGCCGCCGCCCGGACCGCGGCCGACGCTGGCCTGCGCACGGTGGTAATCGAAGGCGCCAAGGAAGTAGGTGGACTGTGCATCCTGCGCGGCTGCATGCCCACCAAAGCCCTGCTCTATGCGGCCGACGTCCTGCACCAGACGCGGCAGGCCAGCCGATGGGGATTGCGCGTGGCCGGCGTCGGCTATGATTTCTCCCAGGTCATGGCGCGCAAGAACGCCCTCATTCGCGAGTTCGCCGTCTATCGCCAGGAACAGCTTACCAATGCCAAATTCAAATTCATCCAGGCCACCGCCCAATTTGCGGATAAATCCACCCTCACGCTCAGCAGCGGCGAAACGCTGACCGCCAGGAGTTTCATCATCGCCACCGGCTCCACCGTGGCCCCCCCCACGCTGCCCCGGCTTAAAGACCTCGGGTATTTGACCAGCGACGGCGTCATCATCATGAACAAGCTTCCCCACTCGCTGATTATTCTCGGCGGCGGCGCGGTGGCCGTGGAAGCCGCCCAATTCTTTGTCCGGTTCGACGTCAAGGTCACCCTGATCCAGCGCAGCGAACATATTCTCAAAGATTTCGATGCCGACGCGGCCGTCGAACTGGAAAAGGTCCTGCGCCGCGAAGGCGTCACGCTCTTTACCAACACCAAATTAACCGAGGCCTGGCAGGAAGGCGGATTGAAAGGGGTTTCCTTTCAACACGGCGGCCAGACGGTGCGAGTGGCGGCGGAGGAAATCATGTTCGCCCAGGGCCGCATTTCCAACACCGCCGGTTTGGGTCTTGACACCGCCGGCGTTTTTACCGAACACGGCCGCATCCCCACCAATACGGAGATGCAAACCACCGCGCCTCACATTTACGCCGCCGGCGATTGCACGGGCCCGCATGAAATTGTCCACCTGGCCATCATCCAAGGCGAAATTGCCGCGCACAACATCAGCCATCCATCCAAAAAACGGAGCATGGATTACCGGCTGTTCACCCGCGTCATCTTCACCAATCCGGAAGTCGCCGCTGTCGGTCTTGGCGAAAGAGAAGCCAAGGCCCGGAACCTCTCGTACCAGGCCGCCAGCTATCCGTTTAACGACCATGGCAAGTCCCTGATCATGGAGGCTCGGGATGGCTTTGTGAAGCTGCTAGCCAATCCCACGACCGGCGAAATCCTGGGTGGCAGTGTGATTGGTCCGATGGGCGGCGAGTTGATTCATGAAATTATCGCCGCGATGCACAAACATATGACCGTGCATGAACTGGCTGCCATGCCGCACTATCATCCCACCCTGGCTGAAATCTGGACCTACCCGGCGGCGGAACTCGCCGCCAAGATACTCGTCAAACATTAACTGGCGTCAAGGCGCATCGCGGGCATGATGGTTTCTTCCGTTTTCGTCCTCGTCCTCGTCCTTCGTCCCTCGTCCTCGAAAAAAAACCTGAATCGAGGACGAGGGACGAAGGACGAGGACGAGGACGAGTCGGGGGATTTCGTCGATGGTTATGAGGTGCGGGATCAGGAGCCCTGAGGTTAACGCAGGCGGCCCACCGTTGGTTGCGGGCGTGGCATCACCTGTCCGCCATTGACCGATGCCCCGTTTGTAGGGCCAATCCGCAAACCTCCAGCGGCAAAAAACGACCGGGCTCGTTCCTGGCTGAATTGCGTCGGTGTTGGCACGGTGACATACCGAATCCCCCGCCCTCCGTAACCGCCGGGCGCAACGATAACCCTGGGGATTATCGTGTTGTATCCCGCCGCATACCCGCCGCCACTACCTCCATAGCTGCCGCCGTAACCGGCATTTTGGGCGTGGATGGTCAGAGTTAACAACACCCACAGGCCCACACTTCCAGCGAACCGCCGCCTCGGGTGAGCTGCGAATGGTGTCATCGCCCCTTCATGGCATCGATCGTTAGTCTTCAGGCGTTGCCCTCTCTTTCACGGTGTACCATGCAATGACTTATCATAAGGTGTCCGCCTTGGTTCGTCAAACCTCGTGCGCTCGTCCACGGGTGCGCCCAGAGCAATTCATGAACTAAAAACAGTAGGAGACGTGACGAGTCTCTGATTTTCCGATTAGGCGGCCTCTGAAAACTTAAAATGAGCCTCGTGACCTCGTCTCCTACCTTTAATGAGTTTGCCAAGCATTAAGGGAAAAACGGATTTTGGGCTTTTTCCTGCGCAACGGTGGTCAGCGGGCCGTGTCCGGGGCAGAGCAGGGTTTCGGACGGCAGACTGAGGATGTGTTTTTGTACTTTCTGCTTGAGCAGTTTGGCCGACTGAAAACCGCGGCCCATCGAACCGGCGAATAGACAGTCGCCGACCATGGCAACCGGCGACGGATTGCCAAGGAAATTATTGATCACGTAGGTTACTCCGTCTTCGCTATGGCCGGGGGTTTCACGGGCGGAAATGCACAAACTGCCCAGAGTCATGCAGCCCGTTAGCAATTGGTTCAAGGCTGGGCATTGGTTCCGGGGTCCGAAAAACAGGACCACGTTGGGCCAGGTAATTTGGAGGATTTTAAGGGCCGCAACGTGGTCTTGATGCGAATGGGTAAGGAACAGGTATTTGAGTTCCAGCCGGTTTTCTTCAATCAATTCTTGAATGGGGGCCATGTTCCAGCCCGTGTCGAACAAGGCGGCCGAACGGGTGGACGGATCCCATAGGAGATAGCAATTGACCGTGTTGCCGCCTTGCGTGGTGGTGATCGGACGCAACTCCCGCCAGCGGCGGAGTTCCGGCGGTTGCGGAAGCCAGCCATGCGCCACCGCTTCGAGCTTGGAACCATGCAGTCCCAGCACCGATGCCAAGGCGTTCCAGTCCGGTTTTTGCTCACAGGCGCCGGTTGCTTCCAGACGTTCGAGCTCGGCCGGGGAAAGACCGGCAGCGGTAGCGGCGGTTGCTAGGGGCACCTTGGCTGCATTTCTGGCTTTGTGGATTATGTCGCCAGCGTGATCTTCTAGCATCATGGCATGCTATGACTTAGTCGTTGAGTTGGACGGTTGGGTGGCCCGTTCGATGGGTTCCGGATGCACCGTCACATCGGAGTCGGGCACAATGTTCTGAATGTGGCGCTCGATGTCGTCGGTAAGCGCATGCGCCGCCCGGAGTGTCTGGTTGCCATCCATAAGGACGTGAATATCGACAAACAAGAGCGGCCCGGAGTGGCGCAGGCGCACGTGATGACAATCCACCACGCCGGGCATGGCCTCGACGGCGGCGATGATTTTCTCCACCATTCCGGCCGGGGCGGTGTCGAGCAGTTGCTGAATGGAGCTTAAGCCCATTCTCCCGCTGATGATGATGACGATGACGGCAACCCCCAGGGCGGCAATGGAATCGGCCTTGTTCAAGACCTGCAATGCCGGAAACCAGGCCGCCAATTTAAGGCAGACCAGCCCGAGCAACACGACCGCGGAGCTCCAGATGTCCGTGCTGAAATGCATGGCGTCAGCTTGGAGGGCCTGGCTTTGATGCTTGTGCGCGGCCCGGTAGAGCCGGCGGGAACGATGGACGTCCACGACAATGGAGGTGATCATGACGGCAAAGGCCCAGAAGGTGGCTGCAACTTTAACGGATTGGTACAGGAGGCGGTCGGTGGCCTCGTGGATGATCCAGATGCAGGTGACCAGCAGCAGGAGGGTTTCAAACAGGGCCGACAGGTTCTCGATTTTGCCGTGTCCATACAGGTGGTCGCGGTCGGCGGGTTTGCCGGAGTGATGAACGGCCCATAAGGTGACAATGGCGGCGACGAGGTCGAGCCCCGAATGGGCGGCTTCGGCGAGGATGCCCAAGCTGCCGGTCATGAGGCCGACCACCATCTTAAAGCCCGTCAGCCCCACGGCGGCGATCACCGAACTAAGCGCGGCTGAGCGTTTTTCTTGATGCGCGATTTCGGATGTCATGGAATCCGGCTGTTGCGTGCCAATTTGGACGGGCGAGCTTGGCGATTTGGCTGGGGGGCGTCAATGAGAAGTTACTGGGACCGCCGGTTTTTCTCGACGGACCGCCTGAAGGCGGGACTCCAAAAGAGCAAGCGCCGGGATTCGGCCAGCGCCAAAGGCCAAGGAAGATAGATGGCGGCGCTCTGCCGAGTCGCCGCTACGCTGCCAGCAGTTCGTGCCGGCGGGGCCGTTGCGGCGGGTGCGGAACACCCAGCCGATCCGGAGGGCGCAAAATCAGTTTGACGGCTGCGGCGGTGGAAACTATGTTCGAGGCGATGATTCGTTTAATCCATGGCGTTCGGGTGGCCGGCGTCGTCGCCGGCGATTGACGCGGCCGGGCGCATGAAGGTCATTGTTCTCGGATCGCCCGCGCTTCCGCTTGGGACGCGGGTTTTCGATTGCCGAGACGGCAAAACCAACAACCAACAGGTCAATATGCGACACACGATTTCGGTGCTGGTGGAAAATAAGTTTGGCGTGCTCGTCCGGGTGGCGGGCCTGTTCAGCGGCCGGGGTTTCAACATCGACACCCTGAACGTCGCGCCCACCCAGGACGCCAGCGCGTCGCGCATGACGATCGTGACGCGCGGCGACGACGCCACCGTCGAGCAGATCGTCAAGCAGCTCAACAAACTGGTGGACGTCATCAAGGTGCAGGATTTCCGGGATGAGGAATGCATCGATCGCGAGCTGGTGCTCGTCAAGGTGTCGGTGGATTCCCGGTCGCGCGCCGAGGTCATGCAAATCACGGACATCTTCCGCGCCAAGATCGTGGATGTGCAGTCGGACAGTTTGACGATTGAAATCACCGGCAACGAAAGCAAGGTCGAAAAGTTCATCGAGCTGATGAAACCGTTCGGGGTGCTGGATTTGACGCGCACGGGCAAGGCGGCGCTGCCGCGCAAGTGAGCGTGTTTTTCCGGGTTGACCCGGCGGCCGTCTGAAGTAGGATGGCCAGTATTATTGGATGGCATAAACTAACTGAACAACGGGTTAACGACGGCGGTGCGCAGCACTGCCAATGAAAAGGAACAATCATGGCAATTATTGATTTTGGTGGGGTTAAAGAAGAAGTCGTCATGCATCGCGAGTTTCCGATGGCCAAGGCCCGGAAGGTGCTCAAGGACGAAGTCATTGCGGTCATTGGCTACGGCGTGCAAGGGCCGGCGCAGTCATTGAACCTGCGCGACAACGGCTTCAATGTCATCATCGGGCAGTCGAAGCAGTTCAAGAAAGACTGGGATCGGGCGCGTAAGGACGGGTGGATTCCCGGGAAGACCCTGTTCGACATGGAAGAGGCTGTGTCGCGGGGCACCCTCATCCTGATGCTGGTGTCGGACGCCGCCCAGCGGTCCATCTGGCCGCAGATCAAGCGTAAGCTCAAGCCGGGCGACGCGCTCTATTTTTCGCACGGGTTCTCGATCGTTTATAAAGACCAGACCAAGGTCATTCCGCCGGCGGACGTGGATGTCATCATGGTGGCCCCGAAGGGTTCCGGCCTGAATGTGCGCCGCAATTTCCTGTCGGGCGCCGGCATCAACTCCAGCTTTGCGGTGTTTCAGGATGCCACCGGCCGCGCCAAAGAGCGTTGCATTGCTTTGGGCATTGGCATCGGGTCCGGCTATCTGTTCCCGACCACGTTCGAGCAGGAAGTCTATAGCGATCTGACCGGCGAACGCGGGGTATTGATGGGCGCGCTGGCGGGCATCATGGAAGCGCAATATGAAGTGCTCCGCCAGAACGGCCACAGCCCGAGCGAGGCCTTCAACGAGACGGTCGAGGAATTGACGCAAAGCCTCATCCGGCTCGTGGATGAAAACGGCATGGACTGGATGTATTCCAACTGTTCGGCCACGGCCCAGCGCGGCGCGCTTGACTGGAAACCCAAGTTTAAGAAGGCGACCCTGCCGGTGTTTAAGGAATTGTATAAGCGGGTTAAATCCGGCAAGGAAACCGCGCGCGTCTTGTCTGCCTGTGGCGGGCTCAATTACCAGGAAGCGCTGACCCAGGAGTTGCAGGAAATCGGCAACTCGGAGATGTGGCAGGCCGGCAAGGCCGCGCGCTCGCTGCGCCCGAAGGACGCCGCCAAGAAGATCACCAAATCCACCGCCGGCATCTCCGGTCGCAAGTCCAACTGAGCCAAGCCTCGTTTTTTAATAATCAAACCAGAAACACGGCGCCTATTCGGGCGCCGTGTTTTTTTGACCTTTTCCGCCAAGTCCGCATCGGCCTGACTCCAGAGGCGGGGGGTGTTCATTGATTTCAAATGACGAATCACGGAATGACTGAATGGCGGATTACCGCGAGCGCCGGCATCCGTGCCGGCAAGATGCCGGCGCGCCCACTGGCAAGCAGCCGAACGACGCTGCTGAGAGAGCGGCGAGAACGACGGCAAACAACATGGCGAGGAGTTTCATATTACTGGGCGGCATCACTGGGAGCGCCGGCATCTTTGCCGGCGATTTTCTCGCCTTCACTTCTCGCCGGCAGGATGCCGGCGCTCCCGGTGGTTTCGCGCCGCTTCATGCTGGAGTAAGCTTACGACATGGCCGGAGTCGCGCCACGCGGCTGAACAGCACATCCAACACGGCTAGTCGGAGATGCACGGCGCGTGACCTCCGCCGCGCTCGGGCGCATCGCTTTCAGCCGGTCCTGCAAAGTCGCATTGACGCTCACGCAACAAGGATACGAAAATATGATGCATGCGCAGCAGTTTTTTTCTAGCTTCATGCGGTGATGACCCATTTGCCGCGTTCCTAGAGCCCCGATACCACCAGTGCTGCCTGGAGTTTATTGACGAGCAGGTGGGGCAGCGCGCCCAGGAGCAGGACGAGCAGCGCCAGAAAAACCAAAGTGAAGAGGGTTGCGGGCAGGGGGCGGATGATCTTGGCTCCGGCGGGGGGATCGACTGCGAAGGCTTGCTTCAGGAGTTGCAGATAATAGTACAAGGACACCACGCTCATCGCGAGGGCGAGGATCACCAGCCAGAGCAATCCCAGGCTTCTCGTGCTGGCGCTCGCCGCCGCGGTGAAGACGTAAAACTTGGCAAAAAATCCGGCGAACGGGGGAAGACCGGCGAGCGACAGCAAAAAAACCAACAGACAGACCGCCAGCGCGGGTGAGCGCCGCGAAAGCCCGGTAAAAGCATCATAGGCATCGCTGCCGGTCTGTTGCTCGACCACCGCCACCACTCCGAAGGCGCCCACCATGGTTAGCGCATAGGTGGTCACGTAGTACAAAAGAGCGATCGTTCCCATGGTGTTGTGCGCCATCAGAGCCGGCAGCATATAGCCGGCATGCGCGATGGCCGAATAGGCCAGCAAACGCTTGACGCGGGTTTGGGCGATGGCGGCCAGATTGCCCAACGTCATGGACAGCACTGCCAGAACGGCCAGCACGGGCACCCAGCCAGGGGCAAAACCGTTCCAGACGCCGCTGCCTTCGGCCCCAGCCAGGCCCGCCAGGGTCATGCGGGCCAGGACAAAGAAACCGGCCACCTTGGATCCCGAGGCGATCAACGCGGCCGAGGGCGTGGGCGCCCCCTGATAGACATCCGGCGCCCAGAGGTGGAACGGCGCCGCCGCGATCTTGAAGCCCAGTCCGATCAGCATCATGACCATGGCCGCGAGCAAAACCGGATCCGTGGCGCGATCGCGCAACTGGCCGGCAATCCGAATCAGGTTGGTTTCGCCGGTCAACCCGTAAACCCAACTCATGCCGAACAAAAGGAACGCCGCCGAGACGCCGCCCAAAAGAAAATACTTTAAGGCGGCTTCCGATGATTCAAGCTTGTCCTTTTGAAACGCCGTCAGGATATAAAGCGAAAGGCTGGTGAGTTCCAGCGAAACGAAAAGCATCAATAGATCCACCGAGCTGACCAGGAACATCATCCCGAGCGTGGCGAGCGCCAGCAGGGCGAAATACTCACCGACATGCGGGGTGAACTTCGATTCCAGCGATACCAGCGCGGTGAAGATTGTCAGAAATAGAATCACCTGTTTCATGAGTTGTGTCAGGGGATCGATCACGAGCATGCTGGTGGAGTTCGGGTCGGCCAAGGAATAATGCCGGCTCCATCCGATCGCCAGCATTGCGCCGGCGCTGAGCAGGAAAGCCGCGACTTGCTGTCGCCGGGGGATCGATTGTCGCCGCATCACTCCAGCGTCGAAGAATAGGACGATCAATCCCGTGATCGTCAAAACGGTTTCTGGAGCCAGCAGTCTTAAAAGGCCGAGGTAGTTCACGGTGTTCATAGAACGCCTCCCCGGGTCAGGACGCCCATCAAGGGTGCATTCGGGTGAAACGCCGGCAGGATGAGATCCAGCAGGAATTGCGGATACAGTCCCACGGCGACGGTGGTTGCCAGGAGCAGCAGGGCGCCCAGGCGTTCCGGGATCGTGATCGGATCGAGCGCGGGTTCGGCCGGTTTTTCGGGCATATCGCCGAAAAAGGCCTTTTGCTGGGCGCGCAACAGGTAGGCGACGCCGATGATAATACCCACGCCGGCAAGGACGGCATAAGAAGGAAACGCCTGCCAGGCGCCGATCAGCACCTGCAACTCGGCCACAAATCCACTGAAGCCGGGCAGGCCCATGGAGGCCGCCCCGGCCACCACAAAGGTTCCCGCCGCGAAAGGCAGAGCCTTGCTGAGGCGCATTTCTTCCAGCGCGTTCAGGTCGCGGGTGTGCGTCCGGTCATATACCATGCGTCCCACCACGGCAAACAGCAGCCCCGCAATAATGCCGTGCGAAAACATCTGCAGCACGGCGCCGCTCAAACCCACCGTTTGCAGGGTCATGAGTCCCAACAGCACAAATCCCATGTGGCTGACGCTCGAATAGCCAATGACGAATTTGAAGTCCTGTTGCACCAGCGCCACCAGGGCCCCATAGACAATGCCGATCAGCGCCAGGATGGCGATCGGATCCTGCCAGACAGCCACGCCCATGGGAAACAAGGTCATCGCCACGCGCAGGGCCCCGTAGGCGCCGAGTTTCATCACGACCCCCGCCAGCAACATCGAGGCGGCTGTCGGAGCCGCCACGTGGCCGGTTGGAGCCCAGGTGTGGAACGGCCACAAACCCGCCAGGATGGCGAACCCGACAAACATCAGCGGAAACACCCAGACTTGGAACGAGCGGGGGAAGGGGACCTGGACCCAATCCAACAAGTTGAACGAATGGGTGCCGGCCACCACGTAAGTGGCAATCAGTCCGACCAACACCATGGCGCTGCCGATGAACGAATAGAGCGCTAGTTTCATCGCGCCATATTCCTTCCGGGTCGAGCCCCAGATGGCGATGAGGAAATATTTTGGGATGATGGCGATTTCGTAAAACACGAACAGCAGGAACAGATCGAAGCTGAGGAAAACCCCGTACACACCGCCGATGAGAGCCAGGTAAAAAGCGAAAAATTCCTTCGTGCGATGTTCGACATTCCACGAGAACAGCGTTCCGGCCACCGCGACAATGCCTGTTAGCAGGACCAGCGTGAGGCTGATTCCATCCGCCGCCAGGAAATACTGAAGGCCCAGCGACCGCAACCAGGTCACCTGGGTGATCGTCAGTATCGTGTCTGCCGGCGGATGGTTGCGATACTGCAAAACCCCCGATACTGCAAACGCCAGGCCAGCCAGTGTCGCTCCCAGGGCGATCATCCGCGCCGCCCGCGGCCGATCCGCGGGCAGGAGCATCAGCACGGCCATCCCAAAAAAGGAGAGGTAGATCGTCCAGGCTAACATGCGGTCAGTTCACGGTTCACGGTTCACGGTTCACGGTTTTTCAGCCTGCTATACGTAGTTGAATATTTGTTTGATCCATCCGACCACGGTCGGGTTGATAACGCCCAGCAGCAGTTGCGGGTAAAGGCCGATGGCCAGCATCAGCGCCACCACTGGCATCAGCATCGCCCGTTCGTTTGCCGACAGGTCGGGCATCTGGGACCACCGTTCGTTCAAAGGCCCGCTAAACACCTTCTGCAAAATGTTCAGGAGAAAAATGGCGGTCAGCAGCAGACCCAGCGTGGCGACGGCCGTCGCCAGCGGACTGAGCGCGAAGGCGCCTTTGAAGATGAGGAACTCACCGATGAACCCATTCAAACCCGGCAGGCCCAGCGAAGAAAAAAGGGCAATCCCCATCAAACCGCAGAACACCGGCATGACCTTGCGCAGCCCGCCAAAGTCATCCAGCCCGCGTCTGCCCCCGCTGCGTTCGGCCAGCAACCCGACACAACAGAACAAGGCCGACGCGCTTAATCCATGATTGAACATCTGGAGCAGCACGCCATTGAGGGCCGCGGCTTTCTCATTGAGCCAGACGGCGTCCGATCCCATGGTTTTCATCGCGGCGAAGAGCCCGAGCAGGCAGTAGCCGAGGTGGTTGATCGAAGAATAGGCAATCGTGCGCTTGAGATCCTTTTGGGCCATGGCCGCCCAGGCGGAATAAACGATGGTCACCACCGCCATGGCCATCAGTGGGGTCAGCATGGCTCGGGTTTGTTCCGGAAAGATGGGCAACAAAACCCGCAGGAAACCATACACGCCCATCTTGGACATCGCCCCGGTCAGGAGCATCGAGACGCCGGTGGGGGCCTCGGCGTACGCGACGGGCAGCCAGGTGTGAAAGGGGATCAGGGGCACCTTCACGGCAAATCCCAAAAATACGCCCCCAAAAACCAGCAACGCGATCAGGCGAGGAGGCATGTCGAGCCAGCCGATTTTCAACAGACCATTCGCCAGGCGGCGGTCGTGGGCCATCTGCGTCAGTTCCGGGAAATTGAAGGTGCCGGTGGCCAGGAAAATCGCCTGGAAGGCCAACAGCATGGCCACGCTGCCAACCAGCGTGTAAATGAAGAACTGCGTGGCCGCTTGGCTGCGTTCGCGTCCGCCCCAAAGTTTAATCAGAAAAAAGACCGGGATCAGGCTCAATTCCCAAAAGATGAACCAATGGAAAAAGTTCAGCGCCGTAAAGGTGCCGAATAAACCCGACTCCAGCAGCAACACCAGCGCGAAGTAAAGCTGGGGCTTTTCCTCGATCTTCCACGAGGCCAGCAACGAAAACGGAACCAACAGGCCCGTCAACAGCACCATCAGCAGCCCCAGTCCATCAACGCCCACAAAGTAGTCAACCCCCAGCGAGGGAATCCACCGGTGTCGCTCCACGAATTGCAGCTCGGTGACCTCGGGATTGAACCGGGCCCACAGCGCCAGCGCCAGCGCCAGCGAGACCAGGCTGAAAGCCAATCCCACGCCGCGAGCCAGTCGTTTGCTGGGCGCATCGAAACCCGCCACCACCAAGGCGCCGAACGCGGGCAGCGCGGTTAAAATGCTGATCAGGTGCAGTTGGCTCATAAACCACCTCCCCAGGCCAGCAACAGGACCAGCAAGGCCAGGGCCACGGCCACGATCCGCAAATAGCTTTGAATCTGTCCATTCTGCACGCTGGACAGCAGCTTCGCCGACTTGCGCACCCGGTCGCAGCCCGTGTCAAAGCCCAGGTTGACCACGTAGTCGTCAAACAGCCGGCTGGCCCACGACAATCCAAGGGTTAGGTAACCGATGGCCAGCACGCCGGTTTCCCAGACGTGGCGGTCCAACCAATTCATGGCGGCGGCGGCGAAGGCATTCCCGCGGATAACGGTGGCTTCGTACCCTTCATCGACCAGAAATTTGCGGCGCAACACCGCGAACACGCCGGGTAGAAAGGCCTCCAACGGGTCGGCTTGCTCGGCCCGGACAATCCGTTTCCCGCCGTAGAACCGCCATCCCAAGCCCAGGCCCGCCACCACGAAAAGCGTGGCGATCGCCATGACCGGCCAGGCTTCTCGCAACCGGGAGAAATCGACGCCCGAATGGCGCCCGTTGAAATAATCGTGAAACCACGGCCAGACCGGGGTGCCCAGGAATCCAAGCAATAGGGCGCCAACCGCCAGGACGATCAGCGGCGCGGTCATGACCCATGGACTTTCGTGCGGATGTTTTTGTGGAGGCTGCGACGGTTCTTCGCTTGTCTTGGATTTCAGGTTTTGCGCGGCGTTGTCGCGGTGCCCGCCTCGGTAAGCGCCCCCAAAAACATAACAAACCTGCCGTGTCATATAAAAAGCTGTCAGGAAAGCGCCGATCAGCCCGAGGTAAAACGGAACGCGCGACACCGGCCACGCCATCGCCTGGTGAAGGATTTCGTCCTTGCTCCAAAACCCCGAGAAAAAAACCGGAACCCCCGCCAGGGCCATCATCCCGATGGCGTAGGTGGCAAAGGTGATCGGCATGTACGGCTTCAGTCCACCCAGGCGTCGGATGTCCTGTTCTTCCTGACAGCCATGGATGACCGATCCGGCGCCGAGAAAAAGCAGCGCCTTAAAGAAGGCGTGTGTGAGCAAATGAAACATGCCCACCGCCACGCCGCCCACCCCAATGCCCAGCATCATGTAACCCAATTGCGAGATCGTGGAGTAGGCGAGGATCCGTTTGATATCCGTTTGCGCCACCGCGATGCACGCGGCAAACACGGCCGTGATCACGCCCACCCACGCGATGACCTTCAACGCCGTCGAGATGCCCGCCAGCTGGGCCGGATTGGCGTCGAGCAGGGGATAAACCCGCGCCACCAGGAACACGCCCGCTGCCACCATCGTCGCGGCGTGGATCAACGCGCTGACCGGGGTCGGGCCTTCCATGGCATCCGGCAGCCAGACATGCAGCGGCACTTGGCCGGATTTGCCCATCGCGCCGCAGAAGATCAACAGGCTGATGGCGGTCGAAACCGCCATGCCGCCGAAGGTGGTTTGGGCGGTCAGAAGGTTCAAGGCTGAGGCTTCCAGGCAGCCGTTGCCGCCGTCATAGAAGAGCAGGGTGCCGCTGCTGGCGTACCACCAAACCATGCCCAGCAGAAAACCCAGGTCGCCGATGCGGGTCGTGATGAAGGCTTTTTTTGCCGCGGCCGCCGCGCTGGGCTTGTGATACCAAAAACCAATTAAAAGGTAGGACGCCAACCCCACCAGTTCCCAGCCGATGAAAAGCAGCAAGAGACTGTTGGCGATTACCAAGCCCAGCATGGCGGCGGCGAACAGGGATAAGAATCCGAAAAAGCGGGTGAAATTCTCGTCGGGTTGCATGTAACCGACGCTGAAGATGAAAATCAGCAGGCTCACCAGGGTGACCATGACGGTCATGCAGGCCGAGAGGGGATCCAGCACCCAGCCAAGCTGCAACGCGGTCGCGCCGAACTCGAACCAGCTAAAACTGAACGTCTCGCGCCATACGGCTTCCGAGGTGCGGGGGTGCAGGGTCAACGCCAGGGCGGCCACGGCCAGCAGAAAGGAGACGGCCATGGAGCCGATGGCCAGCGATGCGGCCAGCCGCCGCCGCCGTTGCCGGCAGATGGCAATGATCGCCGCCGCCGCCAGCGGCAGCACCGGAATCAACCAGAGATATTGGGCGATCCAAGGCATGTTCGTCAGTCTAACCTTTCAAGGCATCGACTTGGTCCAAATCCGTCGTTCGATAGTGACGGTACAGCGAAATGATCAGCGCCAGGCCGATTGCGGCTTCGGCGGCGGCAATGGCGATCGAAAACAGGACAAACATGATTCCCACCATTTCGTCGGGATTCGGCCGGAACCGCCAGAAGGCGATGAAATTCAGGTTGGCGGCGTTGAGCATCAGTTCGATTCCGATCAGCACCATGATCGCATTGCGCCGGGTCAGGGCGGCGGTCAAGCCGAGGCTGAACAGAATGGCGGCAAGTACGAGATAATGGTTTAATGCGGGCATGGTGACATCAGTGAGTTACCAAGGATTTCAGTGCGGCGGCCGGTAGCGTAGCCTTTC
>JADGRT010000021.1 GCA_017880715.1 Verrucomicrobiia bacterium
GCCTGTTATCAGCGGTTCAATTTCGCGGATCAAATACCGCCTCGGCCGTGACATTGGGGGGGCGAAATGAACAGTTCTCTCAATTTTTGGACTGACACTGGGGCGTAGATGGGCTATTTTTACGCCATGAGCTTCAGCGACGTTTTAGCCGAATTGCCCGCACTGACTGTTTCGGAACGGCACCTGTTGGTTCGCCGCGCGCTGGAATTGGATGATTCAGCGCTGTCAGCGGAAGATGAGGCCGTGGTGGAAAAGCGGCTGGCGGATCATCGTCGGAATCCCGAATCCGCCATGCCGCTGGATGAAATGAAAGCGCATGAAGAAAGCAACTGAGAGAGCAGCCGATTCCGAAATGCGGGCGGAGTATGATTTCTCCCGCGGCGTTCGCGGCAAGTATGCGCGACGTTACGCGCAGGGCGCGAACGTGGTCGTGCTCGAAGCTGACGTGGCGAAGGTATTCCCCAGCGCGGAGGCAGTTAACGATTCATTGCGCGCACTCGCGGGCATCATTCGCCGCCAACGCCAGGCGCTGGCCGGCAAGTGAACCAGACGTCTGCACCTGCCACCGGCTGGCGGGACACTACGGGTTCACGGCGGAGGAGTAGTTGAATCTCCATCAAATTGAAGCAGTTGCAGCGAAATATCCCGCGCGCTTGCTCCAGCGCCTGGGCGCGGACGCGCCGCCAATATTGACCGCCCTCGGCAACCGCGACCTGCTCGCCTTGCCCAAAACCGCGTTGTTCTGCTCCGCTGCTGTCCCGGTCACTTCATCCTGACTGCCTACGACCAGGCCGCCAAGTGGCGCGACGCTGGGCGCTGTGTCATCAGCGGCTTCCATTCACTCGTGGAAAAGGAATGTCTGCAAATCCTTCTGCGAGGCTCGCAACCGATTATCATTTGCCCCGCCCGCTCATCAGTTCAGGGGTTGACTGTGGACGCATCGTGGCGGATCATGTCGGCATGGTTTCGAAACACATCACCTTGGCGGACCCCGTCGCGGAAGTGATCGAGGCGCAGATCGGCAGTGGGCGCTATAAGGATGTTTCGGCGGCGTTGAACGATGCCGCCTGGCACCACTTCATTGGGCTGCCCAGCCCATTTGTGGAATACGGCGTGACCGCCAAGGAAGTGGAACGCAGCGCGGACCGGGATCTCAGCCAGATTCAGCGGGATCGGAAGGCCGGCAAGCTGATTCCCTTGTGAACATCTTTCGGAACAACGGCTAAAACAACCGCCCGCACTGCCCGCCGTGGCTCGGCAGTGAGCGGATCCGCATCCCGGCGTGGTTTCGGTCCTGGCGGACAGGAATGTCCGCGCTCCTTTCTTTGCGCCTTCTGCGCTTTCTTGCGGCCAACCACCTATTCGGGTTCACTCAAATCCCGCTGGGCACACGCGACGATTCGATCCAGTTCGCCGGCCAAAGCGGCTTCGAGCGGTTCGACCTGGTGTTTCGCCAGAATTTCGCGCGCCCGTTGACGCGCCCGATCTCCCCAGGTGTGGCATCCTCCCGCTTCCCAGGCCGGCCAGGTCTGCCGCGTCCACACCGCGTTCGGCGTCCATAGTTCGCGCCGATAATTAGCCACGGTGTGCGCTTCCGCCAGAAAGTTGCCGCCCGGGCCCACCGCTTTCACGACGTCCGCCGCCAGCGTTTGCGGCGTGACCTCGAACCCGCGCGCAATGCGTTTGACGTAAGCCATCGCTTCGTCGTCCGCCACCAGCCATTCCAACGACGCGCCATGATCGGTACCGCAAATGCCCGCGTGACCGAACAGTTCGGCCCCCGCCAAGACGCCCAACAGCAGCGTGTTTCCCTTCTCGATGCCGGCCTGCGCGTCGAGGGTCTTGGCGTCCGTAAGGCCGACGTTGATGTAAACCGGGAAACCGTAGAAACGTCCCATCTGAACCATCGCCACCGCCATCAGCGCCTGCTCCGGAGAGCCAAACGAGCAGATGCTCGTGCGCGGGTCCAGGATATGCGGAATGCCGCCATACAAAATCGGAGTGCCCGGCCCCAGCAATTGCGTGATGACCACCCCCGCCAGAATCTCGGCGTTCTCCTGCGCCAGCGTGCCAGCCAACGTGCCCGGCGCGGTGCCGGAGGTCATGGCCATCGGGCCAATGCTAACGGGTTGACCGGCGCGCACAAATTCTTTGACCACCTCCAGGCCATCGCGCGGCATTTGGAGCGGACTGATCGGTTCCAGGAACGCCTCGGCCATGGGTCGTTGCCGCAAGGCCGCCTCCCCGCCGGCCACTGTCCGATACAACTCCAAAACCCAGCGGGCCGTGCGGCCGTTATAGACCCAGGTGCGCGTCGGTTTAACGGAGCCTTTAAGCAACTCGGCGGTCAGCACAACCTCCCGGTATTTTTCGCTGATCTCGGATGGTTGCCCCATGGATCCGACGATGGTGAGGTGCGATAACGCGTCGCCCAACTTAATGGCCTGGCGCACGTCTGCCAGGTTGGCCGGACGATGCCGGCGCGTCTCTTCATCGATCCAGCCATACTGGCCGGGACTGGAAACCAGATTGAGATCACCGTAACCAAACCGGGCGCTGCGGCCGGCTTGCCGGCCGTGCAAGATGTACCGCTTGCCGGCGCGGGTTACGCAATCCGTGATCAGCGATTCCGGCAAGCGGGCGATCTGCCGGTCGCGGTCCACGGTGGCCCCACTTTCGCCCAGCAAACGCAATACCTCCTCGTGCGGCACGCGTATCCCGGTGTCGCGGAGCATGGTGAGTGAGGCCCCATGAATCGCCTCGATTTCCGGGCCGGAAAGAATGCGGACTTGGAGGTCCATAGCCGGATGCCCGACCCCCTCATGCCTTTCGTTCGCTCACCTGCCGCTCGGCTTTGGCCAGCCAATCGGCGTCAAAAGGCGCGAGCTGCCCGATCCCCGCCGAACCGTCATCGGCCTGAACTCGAACCAGGCACAGGTTCGAGCCTTGGGTGAACGTCTCGATTTTCTGGACGCGCAAACCGCTCTTCGCGGAGAGCGAACGGTAGCGCGTCTGAAAGGGCTGGTAATCGTAGCGCTGACGCTGCTTGCTCTTGGCCTGAGCCGCCAGCGGCCAGGAGGCGGCCAAAGCAGCCGACAGGGATATCTGTTTCAGAAAAGTGCGACGTTGGACTTGCATAGGTCAGTTGTGGTTCTGCGAGACATTAGCCAGTGGCAAACCCGATGCCAATCTCGAAGTTTGTCCGAGGATTACGGATTCAAGAAACGCTGCTTGAAGGTTGGACGCGACTGAAGAATACTCCGTCGTTATCAAACATCGCCTATGAACACACGACGAAATACAAAGGGACTGTTCCAGCTTGTCCCCAGTGTCTCGGAGAAACCAACACCCATCCCCAACCTGATCCGCGTCATCGTGGCCGACCATGCCTGCTGGCCCCCATGGATACGCCAGCCAGGGTTGGCAGTTCCGGACCCGGTTTCTTATGAAGAAGCCCAAACCTGATCCGTATTGGCAGGTGGTCCAGGAGCAATACGACAACCTGCTAGACCTGTATCGGCAATTTGCCAAAGAACGGCCGGTGATGCTTTTTGATATGCAAGAGCAGCGCGGTTATGCCTATCCGTACCGGGAATTTTCCGCCGACCTTTCCAAAAAATCGCAACTATCGCTGGCATCCCAATACCGCGACGCTTGCCGTGACGGCCAGATGGTGGTGTTCATCCGGGATAATGAAGAACGAAAATTAAGGTCTTATAGTGTGCCGATCAGCTAAAACCAGAGCCTCAGGAATCCTGATCCCGCGCATCTAAATCGAAGGGGGGGTGGAAAATCGATGAGCCCGATTCGCCGGGTCAGGGGACCCGGCCTACAGTATTTCCTCATTTTGTAGGCCCGGTGCCCCCACCGGGCGGCTCGGCGGGCGCCGGGAGCGAGTCCCCGGATTCAGGCGAGCCGACGGATTTGATGGCCTCGGAGCGATGCTGCTGGTCGGTGGCGGCCGGGAGCTCGGCATTCCCGTTTTCTTCGGGGTGGCGGAAACGCATGCTGACAATCTTGCTGACGCCGTGTTCCTGCATGGTGACACCGTAAAGGACGCTGGCCGTGGCAATGGTCCGCTTGTTGTGGGTGATGATGATGAACTGCGAGTGGACCAGGAACCGCTGCAGCACCGCGATGAAGCGGTTGATGTTGGATTCATCGAGCGGCGCATCCAATTCGTCGAGCACACAGAACGGGCTGGGCTTAACCTGGTAAATCGCGAACAGCAGCGCCACCGCCGTCATGGTCTGCTCGCCGCCGGACAGCAGCGTGATGCTCTTGAGCTGTTTGCCGGGCGGCCGGGCAACAATGTCGATGCCGCTTTCGAGCACGTCGCTGCCTTCGCTCAATTGCAGATCGGCCTGGCCGCCGCCGAACACTTCGGTAAACAGCGAGGCGAAATTCTGCCGGATTTTGGCGAACGTTTCGGCGAACATTTCGCGGGTCTGGATGTTGATCCGCGTGATGACGTCGAGGAGTTGTTCCTTCGCCTTGACGAGATCCTCCTCCTGCGTGGTCAGGAACTTGTAGCGCTGCTCGGTTTCCTCGTATTCCTCGATGGCCACCAGGTTGACGGGGCCCATCTCATCCAGGCGCTGCTGCAAGACGACCACCTGCTCGGCCACGGTGACCCAGTCGGTGGCCAGTCCGCGCGCCGCCATTTCCTCGGGCGTGAGGGTTTCGACCTTGGCCGGGCCGGAGTCGGCAATGGTGATGGTGATGCATTCGCTCCGGATGTCGTCGAGCTTGAGCTGGTATTTTTGCTGGATGCGCTCCCGGAGGTTTTGGGTTGACATCTGCTTTTGAGCCAGCTCGATCTCGATGGCGCCCCGCCGTTGCTGCAGTTCGGTCAGGCGCTGGCGCTGGGCGCGCAGGGCTTCGTCGCGGCCGGCGATGTCGGTTTCGAGGGCCTGGCATTGCTGCATGAGCGCCGCCACCCGGGTGTTAACTTGTTCGCGCTCGTGCTGGAGGCCGTCGATTTTCTGGCGCGATTCGACGATTTCGGATTGGAACTGGCCGCGGCGTTCGAGCAAGCCGGCAATTTCGGACTGGCGTTGGTCCACGAGCAGGGTCAATTCCCGGATGCGTTGCTGGTGGGTTTGCTGTTGCTGCTGGAAGGAGGAGATCAACTGCTCCTCGGTCGCCAGGGAGACCTTGGTTTCGGTGAGCTGCGCATTGGCAGCATCGCGTTGCTGGCGCAAATCGTCCTGCGAAGCGGTCAGGTCGGAAAGATCCTGCTGCAGAGATTTTTCGCGGCCTTCCAGCTCGCCGATTTGCGCGGCGAGCGTCTGGCGTTTTTGCAGGCCTTCCGCCTCCTGGGCGGCGAGATTCTGGAATTCGAAAATGACGGTGTCAATTTTCTGGTGCAGCAGGCGCTGGGCACTTTCCAGGGCTTTGCATTCGCCTTGACGGGCGGCAATGGCGACTTCCTGGGTGCGCAATTCGGTTTGCGTCTGCTGCAGCGCGGCCTGAAGCTGGGTCTGTTCGCTTTGCAGCGAACCCTTGCCGCGGCTTTGCTCGTTGATCTGCTCCTGCAGTTGCGCCAGTTGTTCCTGCAACTCGGCGATCTGGTTTTTACGGCCCAGGATCGAGGTGGGAGCCTGGGTGGAACCGTTGGCGGCGCCGCCGGTATAAACGCCGTGCCGGCTGAGCAATTCGCCGTTCAGCGTGACGAAATCGACAGCGCCGCCGTAATCCGGCCAGTGAGCGGTGGCGGCGGACAGAT
The DNA here is from genome assembly GCA_017880715.1 of Verrucomicrobiia bacterium. Lineage (GTDB taxonomy): Bacteria > Verrucomicrobiota > Verrucomicrobiia > Limisphaerales > UBA1319 > JADGRT01. The sequence continues at coordinate 5,729 of JADGRT010000021.1, forward strand.
CGGGGACGATGAACGTCCCGCCCAGAAGTCGTTCGAGCAGTGGACGCACCGATTCGTCGCTTTCCACCACCGAAAGCGCGCACGCAAAGCCGTTCACCGCGATAGGGCCGGGAGCTGCGGGGTGGGGGCTGGCGGCCGGGGCAGGAAGGGGTGCCGGCGTGACTGATTCTGCCACCACGGGGGCGACCTTATCGCTGGTCAGGATTCCGGGCGCGTCCGACGCGGGCGCGATGCCATTCGGCGCCGGCGCGGAAACGGTGACCGCCGGCTCTCGGTGATAAGACAGGGTGAGCGGGGCAATGCTAGCGCGGCCTTTTCTATTCGCCCTGAGTTCGGCCAGGATTTCCTGGGCGGTAACGGGTTGCTCAGTGAGCACCAGTTGCAGATGATGTCCCAGGGCGGCTTCGATGGCGGTGATATAACGCTCGGGCACGCGGATTTTATCCACGAGCGCGCCGAGCATGTGGGGGGCCTGTTTGAGCGCGGCCAGGGCGCCGGCGCTGAATCCTTCATGTTCGGCCTGGAGCTGTTCGAGGACGTTGAGCCGGGACCGTTTGCCGGCCTGTTGGCGCAGCCAGTCGTCCAGCGATTGGGTGACCTGGCTGATTTCCTGTTGGATTTGGCGCAGGCGCTGCTGTTGTTCCTCCGCGGTGCCGCGGTGGGTTTGGATGCTCAGTTTTTCGGTCTCCACGTTGGCGGCGAATTCATCGAGGCGCGATTGGAGCCGCAGTCGTTCCTCCTCGAGCTGGATTTTTTCCGCCGAGAGCTTTTCGATGCGGATGCGGTTGCCCTGTTTCTGGAGATCGAGCGCATTGATGTCGTTGCGGGAGCGGGTCAGTTGTTGGGCGGTGGCGAAAGCGTTGGACTGGGTCACGCGCAGCGCTTCCTGTTGCGAACGGAGCTGGTTTTCGACGGCCTGCAGCGTTTCGCGCCGGGTTTGGAGCGAGCGCTGGAGGTCGGCGAGCTTTTGCTCCGAGGCGGTCAACCGTTCGTTGACTGAGTTCAGCTCCTGTTCGGCGGCCAGGCGGCGCTCCTCGCCCTGGGCGATGTCGTGCAGGGCCTTGGCGTTCTGGCTATCCTGCTCCCGAAGCCTTTCCTCGTTGAAGTGAATCCGGCCCTCGTGGCGATCGATCTGGCCTTTGATTTCGAGGCTCTTTTGCTGGCAAAGACTGACCTGATGCTCCAAATCGGAGAGTTGAACGCGCAGTTGGGAGATCTCGGTTTCGCAGCGTATCACCTCTTCGGAGCCGGTTTCGATATCGAGTCGCAATTGGTCGGCCGTGGTGTGGCGCTGGCGGATTTCCGCCTGCAAAACGTCGAACTGATGGCGGGCCAGTTGGGTTTCCAGGTGTTGGAGCTCGACCAGGATTTGCTTGTAACGGCGGGCCTTGCCGGCCTGCCGCTGCAGCGAGCCGATCTGGCGTTTGACTTCGCGGATCAGGTCGGACACCCGCAAAAGGTTTTGCTCCGTCGCTTCCAGCTTGCGAAGGGCTTCCTTTTTCTGGGACTTGAACTTGGTGATACCAGCCGCTTCTTCGAAAATCATGCGGCGATCCTCCGGCCGGCTCGAAAGGATTTGGGTGATATGACCCTGAGCCATGATGCTGTAGCTGGCCCGGCCCACCCCGGTTCCCATGAATAACTGCTGAATATCCTTCAACCGGCACGGGGTCTTGTTGATGAAATACTCACTGCTCCCATCGCGAAAAACCCGGCGGGTAATGGTGACCTCGTTGTAAGACAACTCAACTCCAGCCGCCTTTAAATGATCTTGATCGATATCGCCAATGGTCAAGGAGACCTCCGACATGCCCAAAGGCTTTCGTTTGTCGGTTCCGTTAAAGATAACGTCGGCCATTTCACCCCCGCGTAAAGCCTTGGCCGATTGTTCGCCCAGAACCCATCGGATAGAGTCGGCGACATTAGACTTGCCGCACCCGTTCGGACCAACGACCGCCGTGATGCCCGGCTGAAAACTGAGGGTGGTCTTGTCCGCAAACGATTTGAAACCTAAAATCGTTAAGCTTTTGAGATACATTACGCGCTAAGAAAAAGCCCAAATCGATTCCAAGTAAAGCCAAAAACCACAATATGCAGGGGTAAGTTATTCACAAGGGCACAACTAATGGATTTGACCATTTTCGGCTTTTTGCGTCAAATCCGGCGAAATAAGGGGGGATTTCGGGCTGGTCATTCCTCGGTTTCGTCCTCGTCCTCGTCCTTCGTCCCTCGTCCTCGATCTTAAGTTTTAGTTTTCGAGGACGAGGACGAGGGACGAAGGACGAGGACGAAGCTGGCGTTTGGTCAGGCTTCGGCATCCCATCGTCGTTTGATTTCGCGGCAGATGTCCCGAGCGGCTTGGGGCCGGCCCAGAGCTTTGGCGGCGCGGGCCATTTCCTTGAGTTTTTCGGATCCGAGCAGTTGTCCCAGCCGGTGGGGGATGTCTTCCAGACGATTGACTTTGGTGGCGGCGCCGTGTTCGAGCAGAAAATCGCTGTTGGCGGCTTCCTGGCCCGGGATGGGGTTGTAAATGAACAAAGGTTTGCCCAGCGCCAGCGCTTCGGACGCCGTCAATCCGCCGGGCTTGGTAATGATGAGCTCGGAGACACTCATCAGTTCGTTCATGTTGGTGACGAATCCCAAGGTGGTGACGGACTGATGGTGCGGCGTGTTGGCAATTTCGCGACGCAGGGCTTCGTTGCGTCCCGCGACCACCAGGATCTGGAGGGGCTTTGCCATGGGATCGATGACTTCCAGGATTTCCGTGACCGGGCCCATGCCAAAACCGCCGCCGAGCAGCAGGACCACGGGCAGATCTTCGCGCAGACCATAGCGCAGGCGCACCGTTTCAGGATCCGAAGGCGTGGCGAATTTGGGTCCCACCGGAATGCCGGTGGCGACGACACGCTCGGAGGACACACCGCGGGCTTCGAGGCTGGCCTTGGTTTCCGGGGCCGCCACGCAATACAGATCCACCACCGGCTCGATCCAAAAGGCATGCGCCTCGAAATCGGTGACAACGCAGACGGTGAACGGATGCGGCCCCGGGGTGGTGGACCGGAGACCCCCGAGGATTTCCAAGGGCATGAAATGCGGGCAGATCACCACGTCGGGCTGGAATTCCTGCAGATGCTCGACGAATCGGCGGTTGGTGTGCTGGGCAAACTGGCGGCGAAAGCCGGACCACTGCTGCAACCGTTCGAGATTGTCGGTCTTCTTGAACCCGAGCGACCACAACTCGGGGGCGTGTTCGACCAGTTGCACATAGCCGTCAATGCAGATTTTGCGTTGGATGTGCGAGACAAAATCCAGCAGATCGACTTTCTGCAATTGGGTGTCCGGATGGAGGGATCTCCAGGCGGATTCGAGGGCGGTGGCGGCTTGGAGGTGTCCGGCGCCGGCGGTGACGGTGGCAATGAGAACACGCATGGCGTTATTAAAACTTTACCTGTGCCAAAAGCCAGCTTTTTTGTGCCGGGAGGGGCAGCCTCAATCGGCTGCGGGCGCCCGGTGGTAGCTGAGGACACCCTGCTTCTGGTTGGCATGGGTGGACGAGTTCTTCGATAAAAACCAGTCCAAGATATTTGAAATTTTTTACGAGATTTGCCGCCGCCAGATTCCACCTGGCCGGTGCGGGCTTAGGCCGGTTTCACATCCTTCTTCGCCTGCATCTCGGCAACCATCTGTCGCCAGTACTTGGCCAGGAAGGGCGGATTTTTCATGCTATCCAGTATGGTGGAGCGATCCGCGCGGGCGAGATCCAAAACTGAGGTGATCATCTCTTCGTGGTAAAACCCGGCCTCCGCCAGCGGAATGCCGTTAGGGTCCCGGATAAAGGACGATCCACTGGAAGTCTGCTTGCCATCGGGCGATTCACCGATCGTGTTGGCAACGCAATGGAAAATCTTCGAGTTCGGCCCGACGGGCTGTTGCGCGCGCCCGGAAGTGCGCTTCCAGCATACCGCCTCGATCTCGTCTGAACTGCAGGAAGGATGGAAGAGGATTTGGGCCCCGGCCATCGCGGGAATGCGATATAACTCGGGATGACGACCGTCGCGGCAGATCACGAGGGTGCAAAGCACGCCTTCGATCTCAAACAGGGAGAGTTTGTCGCCGCCGCGGCCGTATTTTTGCTCATCGCGCCCGGCCAGGTTAACCTTGGCGTATTCATGCATGATATTTCCCTGGGGCGATATCACGTGAGCCAGGTTTAGAAAACGGTCGGCCGTCGGCTGAATCGTTCCGGCAATGACCCAGATGGCATGCTCTCTAGCCGCCGCACAGGTTTGCTCAAGTGCCTGGCTAACCGCGCCCCGATCGAGCTCGATCAGATAGGGAAAATAATAACTGGTAAGACTCGCCTCCGGGAAAAGAACCACCTGGCTCCCGGCGTCCGCGGCAAGCTTGATGTAATGAAGGGTGCGATCAAGGTTGAACTCGAGGGTTTTCGCCCAATGCATTTGCACGCACGAGACCTGTAATGTCTTTGTCATAGGCGGAAGTGCATTAGGGAATCAGCAGGATTTGCATGGGTGAAGAATGGAGGACGTGAACCGGCTGTCAAACAGAAAGATGCTACTCCAATGCTGCTAGGATTTGAGCCACAGGTGCCGCACTGAGGCCGTGTTTTTGTCCCGGAGGGACGCTTGAAAATAGCCCGGCGTTTCAACGCCGGGTGCGGACGAATCGATGGTTCAGTCCCGAAGGGACGGTTGAACTTGTGGTTTTCAGCCGTCCCTTCGGGACTTGGCACGCCCAGACCCCGGTCCCGGCGTTGAAACGCCGGGCTATTCTCAGGCATCCCTCCGGGATGACGACAATGAAATCCTAGTGGCATTGGACCTCCATGCCTGCCGGTTCCCGGAGCTTTCCAGCTCCAAGGACTCCGACCGCGCGCGTCCCAGGCAGCAGTCCTCATTCGGAAATGCGCCCCCGATCACCAGGGCTGCATCAAGCTCCGTCCGCCGTCTGCCGTAGCGCAGACTTCCAGTCTGCTGTATCGCAGGTTTCCAACCTGCGGATTTTAGAAAATGCCAGCGGGCCGGGCATCGCACGGGCCTGCCGACTGGAAGTCGGCGATACAGCAGGTTGGAAACCTGCGCTACGAGGAGCTGCGAATCGGAGCTTGATGCAGCCCTGCCCGATCACTCAGACCGTTGTTTCGGGATTGACGCGGGCCGGCTTTTTAGGTGCATTATCCTGAATGATCCAACCAATGACATCCATCGGGTTTTGGCCGCGTCAAGCGGGCGGCAAAATGAGTCGGTTCACGTCCTGGTCAAACCGGCTGGGTTTGACCGTGTTAACCGTGCTATCGCTGGCTCTAAACGGCCGGGCCGACGTCAAGCTGCACGGCCTTTTTTCCGACCACATGGTTTTGCAGCAGGGCAAGCCGGTCCCGGTCTGGGGTTGGGCCGATGACGGCGAAGCTGTGACCGTCGAATTTCGCGGTAAAAAAGTTTCCACCATCGCGAAAAACGGCCGCTGGCTGGTGCGCCTGGCTTCCTTGAAGGCCGGCGGTCCCGATACGATGCGAGTGGCCGGCAACAACACCATCGAGTTGCGCGACGTGCTCGTGGGCGAGGTATGGATTTGCAGCGGGCAATCCAACATGGAATTGCCACTCAGCCGCTCGTTCGAGTCGCAGAAAGACATCGAAAACTCAGCTAATCCGATGATCCGCTTGTTTACCGTGCCGAAGCTCAAGGCGAAGGCCCCGGTTAACGATGTCAAGGCGTCCTGGCTGGAGTGCACGCCGCAGAATGTGCCGGGCTTTTCCGCGGTGGGCTACTATTTCGGCCGAGCTCTTCAGCAGGCGCGCAAGGTGCCAGTCGGGCTGATCCACACCTCGTGGGGCGGATCGCCGGCGGAAGTCTGGATGAGCGAAAAAGTTCTGGCCGCCAACCCGGAGTACCAGCGCGACATACTCGACACCTTTCCCGCCGCGTGGCGGAACAACCAGAGGCAAGTCGAGATCTATCAGAAGGAGAAGGCGGAGTTGGAGCAGCAGGGCAAGAAAATGGAACGGCGCGCGCCGGGGACGCCCTGGTGTCCCACGGAATTATACAACGGCATGATTGCGCCGTTGATTCCGTATGCCATTGCCGGAGCCATCTGGTATCAGGGCGAGTCCAACGCCGGACGCGCCTGGCAGTATCGGACGCTGTTTGCCGACATGATTCGCAATTGGCGGCAGGACTGGGGCCAGGGTGATTTTGCGTTTCTGCTGGTGCAGTTGGCGCCCTATATGAAGATCCAGGAGCAGCCAAACGAAAGCGCCTGGGCCGAACTGCGCGAAGCCCAGTTGCTTTCCACTACGGTTCTGCCCAAGGTCGGCCTGGCCGTGATTACCGATGTAGGCGATCCCAAGGACATTCATCCCACCAAAAAAGTGCCGGTGGGCGAGCGCCTGGCGTTGGCCGCGCGCGGCATTGCTTATGGCGAGAAGGTGGAGTATTCCGGTCCGGTCTTCCAGAAATTGCAGGCCAAAGGCGGCAAAGCCATCCTGAGCTTCAACCATGTGGGACGCGGCCTCGAGGCGCGCGACGGCGAACTCCAGGGTTTTGCGGTTTGCGGCGAGGACAAAAAATTCGTCTGGGCCAAAGCGGAAATCGTGGGCAAAACCGTGGTGGTCAGCAGCCCGGAAGTAGCCAAGCCGGTGGCAGTCCGCTATGGCTGGGCCGATTGTCCGGTGGTGAACCTTTGGAACCAGGCAGGACTGCCGGCGACCCCATTCCGCACGGATGCGTTTCCGCTAACCACCCAACCGAAGAAGCAGAAGGATTGAGATCTTGGTGGTTCCTATCGTCCTCGTCCTTCGTCCTTCGTCCTCGTCCTCGAAAAAGAGAAGGAACGAATCGAGGACGAGGACGAGGGACGACGACGAGGACGAAAGTGGAGTGCGCACCCCTTTCCGGCGCGACTCGTTAAAGCTTCTTGCAGTGCTGGCGTTTGCTTGGTAGGAATGGGACGAATTCAGAACCCGGCGCTGCCGGTGGGCAATTCGCAGTGGCCAATCAATCGAGAGAATTAACATGCAAGATCCAAAACTTCTTTTTACGGCGGTGCTCGAAGGCGACGCGGTCACGGCGAAACGGGTAACCGAAGAAGCCCTCGCGGCGGGTGTCGATCCGCAGAAACTGGTCAGCGACTATATGATTCCCGCGATGGACGAAGCCGGGCGGCGTTTCGAGTGCAACGATTACTTCGTGCCCGAGTTGCTGATTGCGGCGCGCGCGATGAAGGCGTCCTTGGAGTTGATCCGTCCGTTGCTGACAGCCCGCGGTGACCAACCGGCCGGCCGGGTCGCCATCGGCACCGTCAAAGGCGATTTGCATGACATCGGCAAGAACCTCGTCGCCGCCCTGCTCGAAGGCGGCGGTTTCGAGGTGGTTGACCTGGGCGTGGACGTGGCCCCCGAGAAATTCGTCGCCGCCGTCAAAGAGAAAAACATCAACATCGTGGCGCTGTCGGCCTTGCTGACCACCACCATGCCGTCCATGAAAGTCACCATCGACGCCTTGAAGCAGGCCGGTTTGCGCAACCAGGTCAAGGTCATGATTGGCGGCGCGCCGGTGACCCAAAAGTACGCCGACGAAATCGGGGCCGACGGTTACAGCGACAACGCCGCCGCCGCCGTGGCCCTGGCCCGGAAATCCGTGACCGCTTGATCCGTGGATGAACACTTCCGCAAATAGGCGGGACGGTGGCTCGATTCTTCCTATGTCCAAACTCGTTCAAGATCTGCTGGCTCAAGGGCCGGTGATTACCGACGGCGCCTGGGGGACGCAACTGCTATTGCAGGGACTGTCGAGCGGCGACTGCCCGGACCAGTGGAATTTGATCCATCCGGATCGGGTCGAGGCCGTGGCGCGGTCGTATGTGGCCGTGGGAAGCCAGGTGATTTTGACCAACACTTTTGGGGCAAACCGGCTTCGCCTGGCAGGATTTGGCCTGGCCGACCGGGTGGCGGAAATCAACCGGGCGGGCGTGGAAATTTCCCGGCGCGCTGCCGCTGGTCGCGCGAAGGTCTTTGCCTCGCTGGGCCCCAGCGGCAAGTTGCTCCTGATGGGCGACACGACCGAAGCGGAGTTGAAGACGGCTTTCGACGAGCAGGCGCGGGCGCTGGCGGCAGCCGGCGCAGATGCGATTGTGGTCGAGACGATGACGGATCTGGTCGAGGCAAAGATCGCCCTGGCGGCGGCTCGGGCGACGGGTTTGCCGGTGGTGGTGAGCGTGGTGTTCGATTCGGGCAAGGACAAGGATCGCACCCTGATGGGCGCGACACCGGAGCAGGTGGTGACCGAGCTGGCCGCGGCCGGGGCTGATGTATTGGGCGCAAATTGCGGCCAGGGCATCGCCGGCTACATCCGCGTCTGCGCGCGGATGCGGTCCGTGACAGACCGGCCGCTCTGGATTAAAGCCAATGCCGGCCTGCCGAAGATGGTGGATGGCCGGGCGGTGTACGAAACCACCGCCGAGGAGTTTGCCCAACAGGCGCCCGCGCTCGTTGCTGCCGGCGCCAATTTTGTCGGCGGTTGCTGCGGCACCAGCCCGGTGTTTATTCAGGCGTTGAAAGGGGCGCTGGGGGCGGGGACGACTCGTCCCCGTTAGCGCTGCTCATGACCCAGAAGCTTCCCCAGCGATGAATTATTGACGGATTTTCAGGTCTGATGTTAATTGCTGCGGCTTCAAGCCATAACCTCAGTCAGGAGATGAGCGACGAAACGCCAGCTATTTGGTATTGCCACTGCGCCTATCGGGATGCTTTTCCCGCCGGGAAGCGGCTGGAGATATTGGCGGCTTTGCAGGCCGCCGGCGTGGCGTTTCAGGCCGTTCCGGATTTGTGCGAGTGGGCGGCACGAAAGGATGACCGGCTCAAGCAACTGGCCCAGCTTCCCCGGCTCACCATCGTGGCGTGCTATCCGCGGGCGGTTCTGGGGTTGCTCTGCGCTGGCGATGTTCTTCTGGATGAAAAGAAGGTCACGGTCCTCAATCCGCTGGCACAAACCGCGGCGGAGATCGTTGGGCAACTCCTGGAAGGCTCAGCGGCATCGAAACCGGTTGAGTTGCCGGCCTTGGAGAAGGGCAATGGCTGGGTGCCGTGGTTTCCGGTGATCGATTATGGGCGCTGTGTCAATTGCCGCCAATGTCTGAGCTTTTGTTTGTTCGGCGTGTATGCGGCATCGCCGGAGGGTCGCGTGGAGGTTCGCAACCCACATAACTGCAAGACCTATTGCCCAGCTTGCGCGCGGATTTGCCCGGAGATCGCCATCATGTTCCCCAAGCACGCGGAAGGGCCGATCAATGGGGCGCCCATCGTCCAGGAAGAGATCGAGCGGGCCAAGGTAAAGGTGAATGTCGAACAGTTGCTGGGTTCGGATCCGTACGGAGCTTTGACTGACCGACGCAAACGCGCCCGCCTGCTGTTGCTGAAGAAACAGTCGGAAACGGCGTTGGTGACACCTCCGTCGATGTCGCCAGGATTGGTGGATCTTCAATTCAAGAAGCCGGAGTGATGATTATTCGATTTGCCCAACGGCTGCTCTGCGAAACCGATCCGCGGTTGCTTTGGAAATTCTCCTACAATCTCGGATGGAAAGGGCTTCGCGCGGTCAACGCCTTCAAACGCCGCGCTCAGAGTGCCACGCCGTTTCCCGCGTTTCTCTTCCTGTCGCTGACCAACGGCTGCAATTTGCGCTGCCAGGGCTGCTGGGTTACCCCCACGCACCCCGTCCAATCGCTGCCCTTGGACACCGCCGACCGGCTCATAAGTGAGTGCAAACGGCAGGGTTCTTTTTTCTTCGGGTTGCTGGGCGGGGAACCGCTGCTGTATCGGGATTTGTTCGGGTTGATCGGGCGGCATCCGGATTGTTATTTCC
>JADGRT010000259.1 GCA_017880715.1 Verrucomicrobiia bacterium
ACCCGGCGTTGAAACGCCGGGCTATTTTCAAAAGTCCCTCCGGGACAAAAACACGGCCTCCGTGCGGCACCTATAGCTCAAATCCTAGTGGCATTGGACCTCCTGGTCTGCCGGTTCCCGGAGCTTTCCAGCTCCGCGGAATCCGTCCGCGCGCGTCCCCGGAATTGCTGGCCTTCAGAGAAGGCCGCAACCGGCAGGTCAGAGACCTACCCCACAGGAGTCAGCACAACGAGACCTTGGCAAGGCATGGTCGGGATGTTATAGTAAAGCAAACCATTATGAAGTTTGACCCAGTCTAACCCAGTTAACGAAAGGCGGTTTATGACGACCGAATCACCCATGCTCAAATGTCTTTCGTACATCGATTCCCAGCTTAGCGCCGCGAAAAAAGCGCCCCTTGCCTCCCGCCGCCAGTGGGAACACCCCGTCGTCACCTTGTCGCGGCAAACCGGTTCCGGCGCCCTTCCCATCGCGGAGAAACTGGCGGTTTATCTCCAGGCGCACGATCCAACGGCATCGTGTCCCTGGACGGTGTTCGATAAAAACCTGTTCGAACAGGTCCTCGAAGACCACCATCTGCCCAAGCGCCTGGCCCAGTTCATGCCCGAAGACCGGGTGTCCCAAATGGAGGATTTTATGGCCGAGCTGCTGGGATTGCGTCCGTCCACCTGGACCCTGATTCACCAGACCACCGAAACGGTCCTGCGGCTGGCGGATTTGGGCCACGTGATCCTGGTGGGGAGGGGCGCCCCGGTGATCATCCGAAAGCTGCCGCAGGCTTTCCACGTGCGTTTGGTCGGATCGTTGGAAAGGCGAATCGCCCGGGTACAGGAATATCGACCTATCGAGGCCAAAGAGGCAGCCGAGTTTGTGCGGAAGACGGATGAGGGACGGATACGCTATCTCAAGACCCATTTCCATCGAAACATCGACGATCCGCTCCTCTACCATATAATAATCAACACCGATGAAGTGTCCCTCGACGAAGCAGCCCGACTCATCGGCGAAACGGTAATAGCCCGCATTCGCGCCGGTCTCGGGGAATCGGCCGCCACCAACCCTTAACTCCGTCTTATCAGCCAATGAGAGCAATCCTTGCCACAATATTCCTGACCCTGATCCATTTTTGCGTCGGCGCCAACCTCACTCCCAACCTGGTCACCAATGGCGGGTTCGAGTCCGGCTTGAACGGATGGCGGCCTTTCTGGAGCCGCCAAGCCGGGGCGGGCTCGGTCGCCCTGGATCGTCAAACCGTTCACTCGGGAGCAGCCTCAGCGCGGCTCGACCATCGCGGTGCGGAAGATTGGAGCTTGGAGCCGGATCTTCGAGTGCCCGTTCAAGCTGGCGATCTATACGAATTGGCCGCCTGGATCAAACTCCAGGGCGCCGGCTCGATCACCCTCTGCGTTTCCACCTGGGATGCTCCCGGCAAGAATGTCAGTTGGTCCTATGGCGATCGCTCCCTTGAGACCTCCAGCAATTGGACTTACCTAGCCACCCGCTTGGTTATCCCGCCGGGAGTTACTCACCTGCAACCCCGCCTGATCGGTCATGGACCCGCCACCATTTGGATCGACGACTGCTCGCTCGTCTCAAAACCGGGTCTTAGCCAACTCCGTCGCGAGGACATGCCCCCGCGGCTGGCCCTCACCAACGCCATGTTGCAGGTGGAGGTTCAGACTGCCGACGCCACCCTGTCCGTGCGCGACCGTCGCACCGGCCGGCAGTGGACCCAGAAACCCCTTCAAACCGAGATCGTGGTAACTGGCGCGCAAGCCAGCGAGAACCAAATTAAACTGGACCTGATTCATATCCCCTCCGGCTTGAACCTGACGGCCACGCTGCAACTCGATCCCAATCGCCCCGAGTTCACGCTGAAAGTGTCGGCCGATGGCGAATTGCCGGCGCCGCTCCGGTTCCCGCATCCTTTCACCAGCGAACCCGGCGACCGCCTGGTGGTGCCCATGAACGAGGGCATTTCGTATTCGGTGGAGGATAAGTCCATTGAGCCATTCCGCCTGGTTGCTTACGGCGGTCACGGCATCTGCATGGCTTTCTGGGGCGTGACCGATGACCGCCAGGGCCAGGGCCACAGCGTCATCATTGAGACGCCGGATGACGCGGCCATCCGGATGCAGCGAGTGAATGACCGCCTGGTCATCGCGCCCGAATGGGATTCGCAAAAAGGCCGGTTCGGCTATGCGCGCCAGTTGCGCTATGTGTTTTTCGATCGCGGCGGACACGTGGCCATCGCCAAACGTTATCGCGAACACGCCCGTCAGATCGGCCTCTTGAAGACGCTGGCGGACAAGCGCCGGGAAAATCCCGACGTGGACCTCCTGGTTGGCGCGGTCAATGTGTGGAATTGGGACCGCGATGCGGTGGGCCTGGTCCGCGAAATGCAGGCCGCCGGCATCGGACGCATCCTGTGGAGCCGCGGCGGTTCTCCCGACGTCCTCCGCGCGCTGAACGAGATGAAAGTATTAACCAGCCGATACGACATCTACCAGGACACGATGGACCCGGCCAATTTCCCCCAACTCAACGGCACGCATGGCGATTGGACGACGGCAGCCTGGCCCAATGACATCATCATCCGAGCTAAGGGAGACTGGCTGCGCGGCTGGGGCGTCAAAGGCAAACAAGGCGAGTGGTTTTATTGTGGCGTCCTTTGCGATCGGCGCGCGCCGGATTACGCCCGCCAGCGCATTCCCGCCGAACTGGCCACCCATCCCTATCGATGCCGTTTCATCGACACCACCACCGCGGCGCCCTGGAACGAGTGTTATCACACCAACCATCCCATGACCCGCACCGAGAGCCGCGAATGGAAAATGAAACTCCTGGATTGTGTCTCGCGGGAAATGAAGCTCGTCACCGGCTGCGAGACCGGCCATGATGCCGCCGTCCCTTTCCTCCATTACTTCGAAGGCATGCTCAGCCTGGGCCCGTACCGGGTTCCCGATTCAGGCCGTGACCTGCAGCGGATCTGGACCGAAGTGCCGGAGCGGGTCGCCAAGTTCCAGCTTGGCCAGACTTATCGCCTGCCCCTGTGGGAACTGGTCTATCACGACTGCGTGATCGCTCAGTGGTATTGGGGCGACTACAACAACAAACTGCCTTCGCTGTGGGACAAACGGGACTTGTTCAACCTGCTCTACGGCACGCCGCCCATGTTCATGTTCAACCGCCAGCTCTGGCAAACGCAGAAAGATCGCTTCGTGCAAAGCTACCGGAATACCGCTCCTTATGCCCGCGCGACCGGCTACGCGGAGATGACGGACCATCGCATCCTCACCCCCGACCGGAACGTGCAGCAAACGGTCTTTGCCAACGGTGTCACCATCACCGTGAATTTTGGCGAAACCCCGTATCGACTGCCCTCCGGCGACCTGTTGAAACCCCTGGGGTTCCAGGTCGTTGGAATGCCGGGATTCTAAGGGACAGACTTTTTATCACTTTTGATCCGCGTAAATCCGCGTAATCCGCGGTCGACATTTCAAATATCTTTGGCTAACTTTGATGCGTAACGACCAAACAAAAACGGACTATATGACACAATCCGAATCTCGCTTGAACCCGGTCACCCGGCGTGAATTTCTCAAAACCTCCGGCCAAGCCGCCGCGGGCGCCGCGCTCGTCAGCGCGCTCGCCTCGCCGGGTTATGCCGCGGAGGACAACACCATCAAGATCGCCCTCGTGGGCTGCGGCGGACGCGGCACCGGCGCCGCCGAACAGGCCTTGTCCACGCACGGCCCCACCCAGTTGTGGGCCGTGGCCGACGTGTTCCCGCACCGCCTGGACAGCAGCTTGAAAACTCTTTCCGCCAAGTTTCCCAAACAGGCCGAGGTGCCGGAGGAACGCCGGTTTCTCGGTTTCGACGGCTTCAAGAAAGCCATCGATTCGCTCGACAAAGGCGACGTCGTGCTCCTGGCCACTCCGCCGGGTTTCCGCCCGATGCACTTCGAATACGCGGTGCAAAAAGGGTTGAATGTGTTCATGGAAAAGTCCTTTGCTGTCGATGCCCCGGGCATCCGGCGCGTGCTCAAGGCCGGCGCGGAGGCCACCCAAAAGAATCTCAAGGTTGCCGGCGGTTTGATGAGCCGCCACAACCGGCCGCTCGAAGAAGCCATCCAGCAGATTCATGAAGGCCGGATTGGCGAGGTCATCACCGCCTGGGCCTACCGCGAGCACGGCCCGGTCGGCGTCGGCGACAAGCCGGCCAACGGAAAGGAACTAGCCTACCAAATCGCCAACTACAGTTGCTTCACCTGGCTGAACGGCAGTTTCATCGTCGATTGGCTGATCCATAACATTGACGTCTGCTGCTGGGTCAAGAACGCGTGGCCGGTTTCGGTCCAGGGCATGGGCGGCCGCCAGGTTCGCAAGGACGCGGACCAGCTCTTCGACCATTATGGCGCGGAATACAGCTTCCCCGATGGCACGCGTTTGTATGCGCAGGCCCGGCATCAGGCCAATTGCTGGGAATTTTTCGGCGACGTGATCCACGGCGCCAAGGGCTCCGCCGTGCTCGGCGAGGGGATCGCCAGTCCCCGCCTCTACAAGGGCCACCTCCAAACTCCCGAAAACCTCATCTGGCAGTTTCAGGGTAAGCCGTCCAATCCGTATCAGGTCGAGCACGATCTGCTCTTTGACGCCATTCGCAACGACAAGCCCTATAATGAAACCGACCGTTGCGCCAAGTCCTGTATGACGGCCATCATGGGCCGCATGGCCTGCGAATCGGGAAAAATGATCACTTGGGACGAAGCCATCGCTTCCAACCTCGAACTGGCTCCGGGCTTGGACCAACTGACGTGGGAATCGAAGGCGCCGGTCGTGCCGGATGCGAATGGCCGCTATCCCATTGCCATGCCGGGGCAACCCTCGGGGATCTAAGTTGCTGAACCATCTACATGATTCTGCCACCGATGATTCTGCCAAAATCCGCGACCAAACAGGGCAAATGGCAGAATCATGGGTGGCAGAATCATATTTTTTTTTGGGGGGGGCCTGAACCGGAGACAACACGAG
>JADGRT010000260.1 GCA_017880715.1 Verrucomicrobiia bacterium
GGCGACGGGATTCACGCTGCCGAAAATTTGCGAATACTTGTCCGTCCAGCCCGCGAAATGCACGAGCCGGTCAATCGCCAGCGTCACTTCGCGTTTTGCCTTCGCGGCGCTGACGCCGGTGGAGCGCGCAATTTCATTCACCAGTTCGGTCCCGCGGTTCTGCAACATCTCGGCGGCGCGGTAAAGAATCTGCCCGCGATTGTAGGCGGTGGCCTTGCTCCAGCCGTCCACCGCCGCGCGCGCGGCGACCACGGCATCCCGGAAATCCTTGCGGGAGGCGTGGGCGAAATTATCCAGCTGCCCGCCGGCCGGCGATTTCGCGGGGAGATAACGCCCGCTCTCGCTGCGCGGAAATTTGCCGCCGATGAAAAGCTTGTAGGTTTTTTTGACGTCGAGTCGTGTGCTCATGGTTCGAGCTTCTTGAAATTCCCCGTTAAAAACAATTCAAATCCACGTTCGACACCGGCCCAAAAATTTCCCTGCAGCACCTCGTGATGTGCAGGCGAGACTTCGTGATAAAGGCCGGTGAAAACCAATAGCCTTTTACGGGCAGAACACTGCTTGGCCGTTTAAGGGGTTTCCACCCAGACAAATTCCAAGGAGTCGCCGCGCTTAATTCCGGCCGGGCTGGCCCAGCGCACGGTCTGCTTTGTTTGTAGATCGCCGTAGATAAAAACATCCGCCAATGGACCCTTCTTTGCTTTGTAGAGGATGTGTCGTCCATCACGTGAGACACCTGCGGTGCAGTCAGGAAACTCCGGTTGTTGTTTGAGTATGCCGAGGTACATGAGAAAGGCCGGGGCCAGGCCGTCTCGCCCGAAATGCCGTAAATTCTTGAGATAAGGCCGCAAGTAATCGGCTGCCGGCACCCCGTCGAACAATGCGGGAGCTTCATCTTTCGGCGCGACGGACGGTCGCACGCTCTCGGTGGCTTTTCCCGACGCTATGTCAATCGTCCACACCCGTTCCTTCTGTTCTTTCATCTGCTGGATTGCCGAGAATTCCACCGTTCCATCCTTGGCAAAGCAGAGGCGGGTTCCAATGGGGATGACCGGCACGCCGGAACCCGCTTTTGCCTGCATCTCGACCGGCACACGGACATCGTCGCTGTGGCCATCGCGTTGAAGCAGGAGGGTGCCGCCAATGACACCGCCGCGCCAGTCATGCGGCATCGGAGCCAGTATCCATGCCCGGTTCCTGCCGTCTGCAGAAAGCAATGATCGGGTGTGCCCCGCCTTTGGCCCATCCACAACACCGAAGGGGGCGACAAACAGTTCTTTGGCCGGGTCATAGCTCCAGACTCTTGAATTCTCGCCAGTCTTCCGCACCAGCCAGAATGTGCCGTCAACGTCGAGCGGAATGAACGGCACGCCTCTGCTGATCACCCCCGATGCGCCATCCAAGCGGAACCAATCATCCGAGTCCTGACAAAACACGGAGTTCTTCATCGCACCAAACGCGTTCAGGCGGTTCCCCTGCCATAAACATCTGACCTCCCAGGTGCGATAGTTGATGTCATAAAGGTTGATCTTGTAGTCATGGTTACCGGCATCAACTTGCAGCCGCACAAACCGCGGCAACAGGCCTTCGCTGTCATCGCGAACCAGCGTATCCAAGAGTGGCCCTGCCTCCCAAGATGAGTGGCAAAACTCGATCCTCTTCGTTATCGGCAGCTTGGGCCGTGACGGAATGCATTCCCACGCCCCGGCGATGAAGTCCCATTCGTTTGGCTTGTCGGTTTCTTCCCGGGTGAAGATCACAAACTTTCCCGTTCCTACAGGCGTTTGTTCGGAGTCAGCAGGGAGGAATACTCTTGCCAGCGGTGATTGGTTTCCCGGAATCGTATTCGTTAGCCCTTGTGCCAATGCATCGCTGAAGTGCCAGCATGGCGAAAGCAACGCGGTTAAGGCGACGCTGGTCGTGAAGACAGAACGGATCATTTGTTTAACGCACAGTCCCTCGATTAAGACACTGGCATATGCAAGCTGTTCAATCCAACCGGCAATAACCCGCCAGACCCTACAATCCGCCTTCACGGCCGAAGCCGCTTTTTTAACTTCAGACTGGCTGCAAAGGTGCCCCAGTTTTTTCCAACGCCGTTTTCGGCAGGCGTCCGAGGCGGACCGCGCGTTCGACGGCTTGGCGGGCGTAATGGTGATGTTCCCGCGCTCCAGCCAGCAATCCCTCGACACCGATGTCGGCGTCAAGCTCCGGCCAATAGACCGATGAGCCGTTGATTTCGAATCGTCCGCGCTCCTCCGGCGTCGCGAGCGCGAGCGACGGATAGAACGCCATCGGCACGCTGATGAAACGCCCGTCTTCCAAGTGGAATCCGAGCAGTTCATCGCTCACGACAACTTCAATGATGGTGGGCGGTGTTTGCATCGTGCTTAAGTCTAGTTCACCTCGCGTTCGTGTTCAAGCCAGCGTTCCACAATTTCCGCGCGGCGATCTGCGACCATGCGTCGAATCTCGGCAATCTCGTGCGGCTTGAATCCACGGTTGAAAGCCACGGAGAGATCGTCCAGCCAGACTTTACATTCGCGGCCAGCCTTGAAGATATGGACGTGCATTCGCTCGGCGAGATCATAGCTGTAAAAGCTGACGCGATAGCCGTTCTGGATAAAAATGGTCGGCATATCAATCAAGTCGGCAGTAAGCGGCGAGTCCCTGCAATCCGCCTTCGCGACCGAAGCCGCTTTCCTTGTAACCGCCAAACGGGCTCGTCGGGTCGAACTTGTTGTAGGTGTTTGCCCAGACGACGCCGGCGCGCAGCTTGTTGACCAGCTTGAAAATCAATTTGTCCGTCCACACGCCTGCGCTCAAGCCGTAAGGTGTGTTGTTCGCACGCTCGAACGCCTTCTCCAGCGTGTCCCGCGATGGCGGGATTATCACACTCAATACCGGCCCGAAAATTTCCTCCGACGCCACGCGATGCGCGTGCGTGACGCCCGTGAGAAATGTCGGCGAATACCAATAACCCTTTCGTCCGGTAGCGCAGGCTCCTCTGCCTGCGTCGTTGGAGCGATCTTTATCGCGAACGGTAGACTGTTCCTACGGCACGAGGCGGACGCGGTAGAAGCGTGAGGAAATGTTCGTCGCGCCGCCGAAGTCCGTGGCGTTGGTGATCGTGCTCGTCGTGTTCGTGATGACCACCACGTCGGTGAAGTTCTTCGTAAAACTTATGCCACTCGACGCCTGCAACGCGTTGGTCTTGCCGGGGCCAGTCATCCACGCGACGCGAATGTCGTTGCCCTCTCTGGTGATTGCGGTGATACGGAACGAGGACGTGCTATCGGTAGGGTCAGTGCCGACTTGGAACTCTTGCAAGTTTGTGAAGCCATCGCCGTCCGGGTCCGCCGTCGCCGTCGCTTGGGGGCAGGTCGTGCAAGCGAAATAGAGTAGTTGCCATTGCTCGAAGGCGCTGCCACCGGGGCCGAGCTGGCCGGCGCCGGCGTTGTTGGTGACGCTGGCCGGCAATCCGCCGGTGTCGTCCGGAGTGTAGATGTAGGGCACGGAGAAGACCGTGTCGGTGCCGGGGTCGGTCTGGCCGGTGACATTCACAAACACATTGCTAACGGCGCTCACCAAGCCGGTCGCACCGGTGGTGATGAATTTTTCCCACGGCGTATCGACGTTCTCGAAGTAGTTCTTTTCGAGAAACACTTGTGACTCCAGCGCGGCGCGGACGCAGTAGTTGTTGCCCGGCGCGTTGAAACAGTTGTTGTAGCTGTGGACGCGGCCGTAGCGCACGCGCGGCATGCGCTCATGGCAGAGCGTGCTCCACCAGTTGTGATGAAACGTGACGTGAAGCCGGCCCGCATCCACGATATCCGCGTCGTCCGACCCGAGCAGATTGACGAAATTATGGCCGCTATCGAAGGTGTAGTCGAACTTGCACCAAGACACGGTGACGTAGTCGGAGGCAAGCGTCACGTCCAGTTCGCCGTCAGCGCAGTCGGTGAACGTGCAGTGGTCGATCCAGACGTGGTTGGCGTTGCGGAGGGTGATGCCATCGCCTTCGCCGAGACTGGAGGGATTGGTGAAGAAAAGATTGCGGACGATGACGTTGCTGACGCTTAAAATGTAGAGATCGCCGACCAACGTGGCGTTTGCGCCCAAGCCGATGATCGTTTTGTCCGCCCCGACCGGGAAATTGGCCGCGCCGAGATTGATCGTGCCTTTGACTTGCACGACATAGCGGCCGGCTTGGTTCAGATAGTTACTCAGGCTCGTCGCGTCAGTGACCGTGACGACCGGGCCGCCGGCGCCGCCGGTGGTAGGGAAACCGACGTTGGCAAAGCCGTCCCTCGGAAGCGCCGCGTAATCAACCCGGGCTTCCTTGAACGTATAGCCGGCCGCCGCGGTGTTCGTGTTAAGCGGGCGCAACGCGATCCCGTCGAAGCTGAAATTCGTGGCTGAGTTGTCGACTGCCGAGAACGACATGGTCGCGCCGTTCAGTGTGTTCGACCACAGCGTGCTGATCGCGATCGCCGTCGTGCCGGTTCGCTGCAGGGTCATTTGCCAGACGTATTCCAGTCCGTTGGTGAAGCCGGGAAAGCCGTTTGTCTGGATGAAGATGGGCAAGCCCACCGCCGTCCAGGCCGCGGTTGAGCCGAGCAAGGAACTGTTCGACAGGTCGGTGCGCTTCATGATGTTGACCGGAGGGTTGTCGCTAAACGTGGTTCCCATGTTTTGAAACAGCGCGTAACCCGCGACCCCATTGCCCTGCGAGCCGTTGCTAAAACCATCGGCGCTCACCCGTTTGGGAGATAGTGATGAATCAGCGAAGTTGAACACCCCCATCCGGAAACCCAACAATGTATTCTGAGGAGGCACATTCGACAGGACGACGTTGACACTGACCGTGAGCGATTCGCCGACGCCCAGCCTGACGGGATTCGTGATTCCGTCGGTGAAATACGTAACGCCCAACACCGCGCTGTTGTTGCTCAGAATGGGAACAAACATCGAATTGGTCTGCGCGGTCGTCGCGCTGTGAGAGAACCACCACGCCGAGTCGGTGGGA
>JADGRT010000261.1 GCA_017880715.1 Verrucomicrobiia bacterium
GAACAAGCCCGCAGTTTCTTCAATACCTTGACCAATAATGCAGGCGTTAACATTGTGGGCTCCCCTCGTGTAACCACGTCGGGCGGTATCCCTGCGATGGTTTCCATATCTAATGCGGATAAAGGCACTAGCCAATCCTTTTCGCTGTTACCGAGCCTGACAGCGGATAGCAGGGAAGTGGATCTCCAAATGGATAGGGAAATCACATCGATTGCATCCTCTACGAATGGAGCCGCTCAAAACGGCGGGAATTAAGAAAAGCTTTAAGGGGCAGGTCATTAGGGCCTCATTCTTTCGGAGTTCCGCCTTCAGGCGGTTCGGTCGCGCCGGACCGCGTAAACGCGAGACAGCGGGTCACCCCGCGTTTTCGTCCTCGTCCTCGATTCGTTCTTTTGACTTTTCGAGGACGAGGACGAAAGTTGCGATTGCGGACTATGCAAGCGCCGCTTTGACCTGGCACCGTTATGGTGTCATCACAGTGGCATATGAATATGACGATCAAAAACCTGCCGCTTCGGCTACACCGCAACCTCAAGTCCCAGGCGCGGTTGAACAAACGCAGTTTGAACTGGGAAGTCATCGACATTCTGGATCGGTCTTTGGGGAGCAAGCCGGTGGAGGTTGAGGCGTTGCTGGCGCAAGCCCAGCGGATTCAGGACCGGCTTCGGCTGCCGCCATTGACCGAGGATGTGCTGCGGGAAGCCAAAGGAAAAGGACGGCCATGATCGCGGACTTCCCCAAAATCGCAATCCATTTGCGCGATTTGGTCAAAAAAGGATCACGCACCGGCTGAGCAAGACCAGCGCGCGGGCAAGACTTCAGTTTCTCGGAGAGGTGAGCTCCGCGAACCCCATAATAAATGGGCGTCGTGTAACTCCGCCCTCCGAACCTGGCATCCGGGTGACCCGCGCGAAGTCTCAGGAGTCCTGAGCCTGCCTAAAAATTACGCGGGGTTGCTACGGCGATGGATTGTGGCCGCCGCCACGGCGGCGCAGCCAGAGATCGAAATGATATAGCGCCACCGCGACAAGCGAGTGCCGGATTTTTCCGGTCGCCATCAGTTCGGGCAGTTGCTCGATGGGCACCAGTCGCGTAACTATGTCTTCGCCCTGATCCCATTCCGGCTCACGTTTTAATCGAGAATTCTGGACGATAACGGTGTAGCAGGTGTTGGTGAGGATGGCTGGATTGGCGAAGATTTCGCCCAGGATTTGCGCGTCCTCGCCTTCGTAGCCGGTTTCCTCGCGCAGTTCGCGCACACCGGCGGCCACGGGCGAGGCGTCTCCGGAATCGATCATGCCGCCAGGGATTTCCAGTTCCACCGTGTTGGTGCCATGACGGAACTGCTCGATCATGACCAGTTGCCGGTCGGGGGTCACCGCGATCACATTGACCCAGTTGGGGCTGTCGAGAATGTAAAAGTCGTGCTCCCGGCCGGTGCGCGGCGAAACCCGGCGGTCGGTGCGGATCTTAAAAATCCGAAAGTCGCCGACCGGCTTGGAACTGACCATGGGCCAGGGACGGATCATGCGATCGAGTCCGCGGCCACGATGCGAACGCTCTCGACGCCGACGCGTTTCAAGGGCTTGCTATTTTCGCCGCCATTGCTTTGGGCCACGGGCGTATTCCCGATTGGGCCGAGCACCTCGTCGCCTTTGATCAAGCGGCCGAACGCGGTGTATTGCTTGTCGAGGAATCGCGCATCCGCCAGGCAAATGAAGAACTGACTGCCAGCGGAATCGGGATGAGCGGAGCGGGCCATGGAAAGGACGCCGCGCACGTGGGGTCGATCGTTAAACTCGGCCTTGACCTTGTGGCCGGGGCCTCCGGTGCCCCAGTGGGCTTCCTGCGACGGATCCTTGGTCAGCGGATCGCCGCCCTGGATCATGAAATTCTTCACGATCCGGTGGAAGGCGGTGCCGTCGTAGAAACCTTCGCGAGCCAGTTTCTTGAAATTTTCGACGGTATAGGGAGCAACCTCCGACCAGAGTTCGACGACCATCTCGCCGGCGGTGGTTTTAATAACGGCTACTTCATTAGCGCTCATTTGATTAGTTGGGTATGGGATTAAGCCAGGCAAGACGCTCACGGCACACCCGTTTACTTAATCGAGTCAGCCGGCACGATTTTTATGCTTTCGAGGGTCACCCGCGCCAGAGGACGACTGGGTTCGCCCCGCCGATCCGGTCCCACGGGTGTGTCCCCCAGGTGGCCGAGCACCTCGTCGCCTTTGATCAACTGGCCGAAGGCGGTGTATTGATGGTCAAGGTTGGGGGCCGGCGCCAGGCAGATAAAAAACTGGCTGCCCGCGGAATCGGGGGAGGGGCCGCGGGCCATCGAAAGGACGCCGCGGACGTGGAGTTTTTCGCTGAACTCGGCGGCGATTTTATAGCCGGGATCGCCCATGCCCCAGGCGGATTCCTGCGCCGGATCCTTGGTCAGCGGGTCGCCGCCTTGAATCATGAATCCCTTGATGATGCGATGAAACAAGGTGCCATCGTAAAAGCCGCTTTTTGCCAGTTTCTTGAAATTCTCGACTGTCTTCGGGGCTACCTCGGGCCAAAACTCGATCACCATCTCGCCTTGGGAGGTCTTGATTACCGCGACTTCCTTGGTGGGCGCAGCGGTCGTGGGTGCGGGGTTGGCAGGCGTTTGAGGAGTTTGAGGCTTGATCACCGCGGCTTCCTTGGCCGGCGCCGCCGAGGTGGGCGCGGGGTTGGCCGGGGCTTCAGTTTTGTTGCCCGAAGACGGCTGGCAACCGGCAAATAGCGCCAATCCCAGCCCCAATAATATAGACATTATTTTCATGGCGCTGATCAGTGCCATAAAGCCCGCCACAAGTCACGCCCAGTTTTTTACGGCTCATTTTCTCGGCCTGCCGCCCATGAACTTTTGCATCGAGTTCATCATGAGTTCCTGCATGCTTTTGTATTGGGCGTAAGCGGCTGGCGGCACGAAGCGGCTGGCTTCCGGCGCCTTCAGTTGGACGTTTCTAAAACGAATCGTTTGCAGGCCGCTGTCGTCCTGAAACTGCATCTGAATGGGAAAACGATTCAGGTCGGTGGCGGTCCAGGTAAATCCTTCGTATTTATTGCCGCCCGCTTCGGTGAGGGTCACCTTGTTTTTCACACAGCGATGGCCGTCGAGGGTTTCCTTGCCCACTTCGACCGTCTCGATTTGCGGCGTTTTTTCGTAGGCGTTGGCATCGCGCTCGGGAAGCGGCATTTCGACGCAGGCTTTCAAGTTGGGATAGATCATGAACATGGTTTTCGTTGCGGGAGTCACGATGATGACGGCCTGATCCATGCCCATCTGTTTCATGCCCTGCCTGGCTTCAGCCGACATTTGGGCGTTCTTCATTTTGGCCAGGTCCATTTCCGTGCGGATCTGGCCGTCGAGCATCTCAAAAGGGGTGCTGAAGGTGACCGGTTCCTTGCTGCCCTTTGCCTGGAGGTTCATTTCGGCCTGGGCGGAGAATGCCTTGGCGGGGCCGAAAAGCTTGGAAAGGGCGGCTTTCAGACCAGCGCCCGATCCGGGCATGGGCATTGGGCCTTGAGCCACAGCCGTTGTCGCCAAAACCAAACCGGTTAATCCGGCCGTCCATGTCGAGAAAAGAGTTTTCATGTTTGATTCATCGATTATGCGCCATGGAGCGCTTCGTACACGTGGCCGACCATTTTTTCGGACGGCTTCAAGGTCTTCTCGCCGGTGTGCCATTGGGCGGGGCAGGCTTCGGCCGGATGGTCTGCCAGATAAGCATTGGCCTGCATTTTGCGGAGCAGCTCATCGGCATTGCGTCCGACGTTATAGAAATTGACTTCGGACGCGACCAATTTGCCGGCGGGGCTGATGACGAACGTGCCGCGCAACGCCAGGCCGGAGCCCGGATCGTAAACTCCGAACAGCTTGGAAACCTTGCCCGTCGGATCGGCGCCCATGGGGTACTGGACATTCGCGAGCAGTTTCTCGGAATTCCGCCAGGCCAGGTGCGAGAACTTGGTATCCGTGGAAACCGAGATGACCTCGGCGCCGAGCTTCTTCAGCGCGTCATGTTTCTCGGCCAGGTCGGCGAGTTCGGTCGGGCACACGAACGTAAAGTCGGCGGGATAAAAAACCAGGATGGTCCACTTCTTGGCGGTTTGGAGCTGCGCCAGGGAGATTTTGCCGAACGACATTTCGGCGGGATCGTAGGTTTCCATTTCGAAATCGGGCACCTCGGCGCCGACCGTCACTAATTTTTCCTCACACATAATCAGGCGTATTAAGGGTTGCTGCAGTTGTTTGCGTTTCCTTTGGCCGTCGCGGCTCCACCGCCGCTGTCGGAGCCGGTTTCCAGGCGGTTCGCTCCACCGGTCGGCCGATAGGTTTAACCAGACCACACAATTTCCAAAAGTCAATGGGCGTAAAAATGGGTCGCGCAAAAGGGCCGGGTTTTGCGGCGTGCCCCGTGCCGTGGCTGTCTGGCCTTGGCTGAACGGTGGGTTCGAGCGCGGGGCCGGGCCGTCTTGGTTTCCGCGCAACCGGCAGCCAGCAACGCGTTCGACATCGTGCTGCGACCGCATCCGCTGTTCTTCCACCAGGAGACGGCGCGGCACGCGGTGCTTTGCGACCGGGTGGAAGACATCGTTGAAACCGTTTTGCCCCGATGTGGACAAGTTTATGTTGCATATGAAACATAAACTTGTCCACATCGGTAGCAATCGGGCTCAAAGGTTTTCTTGAGGGTTTAGCTGGGAGGCGCGGGATCAGGGGTCCTGTGGCTGCCGATGCCAGTGGCCGATGCCCGTCTTCGGCCTCTTGATCAGGTTGAAACAAATCGGCGGAGATGGAATTAACCATCTCCGCCAAAGCGTCTCAATCAATCGCAACGGTTATGGCCGCGGCGCCCGAGGATAGATCGGAACGTAGGGGTTGGTGATCGAATGCACGACCTTAGGACTAAAGGCCTTATCGCTGCCGTGGCATGCGGCACAGATTTCCCGTTCATCCCCGCTCCAAGGATCTTGCGGGGTCGGATCAATC
>JADGRT010000262.1 GCA_017880715.1 Verrucomicrobiia bacterium
GAAAAAGATTTTGCAGCCGACCCCGGCGGCATCAAACGAATCCTCCGGGCAGGCGAAGCCGCCGAGAAAAAGAACCTCAAGATCGCCGCCGGGCTCATGTGCCGCCATTCCTCGGCGCGCCAAGCCCTGATCCAGAAGATTCGCGACGGGGCCATGGGGGATATCCAGCTTATCCGCGCCTACCGCATGGATTCCGGCTACTTTATGAACCCCTTTCCGCGCGGCGAGAACGAGCTTCTGTGGCAGCTTAGCCCGGGGCATCCGTACCAATTCATGTGGTCTTCCGGCGGGGTCTTCATCGAATTGATGATCCATCAGATCGACGAGTGTTTCTGGATCAAGGATGCCTGGCCCGTGTCGGCGCACGGCGTCGGCGGGCGGTTTGCCGGCAGCACCGATGCCAGCCAGAACCTCGATAGCTATTCGATCGAATACACCTTCGCCGATGGCACGAAGGCGCTCGTGACGGGGCGTTACATCCCGAATTGCCACGAGGATTTCTCCACCTTTGTGCACGGGACGAAATGTGCGGCGAAGTTCTCGGGCAACGTTCATGCGCCGACCTCCTGGCTCTATAAGGATCAGCGCCTTGCTCAAGCCAATATCGCCTGGAAACCGGCGCCCGAAACGGTGAATCCGTGGCAAGCCGAGTGGGACGTGCTCCTGAGCGCGATCCGGAACGATCGGCCGCACAACGAGGCCCGGCGCGCGGCCTTATCCAACCTGGGCGCCATCATGGGCCGGGCGGCGGTGCACTCGGGGCAAACCATTACCTGGGAGGAGGCCATGGCGTCCAATTTCCAGTTCTGCGCCAATGTGGATGAGCTCAACGCCAGCAGTCCTGCGCCCGTGCAGGCGGACGCGCAAGGCCGGTACCCGGCGCCCATTCCGGGCAAGACGGTGGAGGTTTAAGGGGCCCCGTCCTGAAATTCGTCGCGCATTGCGAGGAATCACGGCGTTTTCCTCGGTCGAGTACTGGTTTGGAGCGCGGTGGCCAATTCCGGCCGTGTTTCCAACCCCCGGCTAGGATAAAAAGCTAAAAAGAAATGTGACTTTTTACGGGATGCCGGGTCTTATATCTATTCACAGCTCCGGAAAACAGAAAGAAGCGCGACCGCACAATTCGCGAAACAGGAATGAGTTAGCGGACCAACTTTGGGTTGGGTTTAGAACTATGAAAAATTGCTCAATTGGACGGCAGCAGTTATTGCTAACCTTTTTAATTGGCTCAATCGGTTTGGCGGGTCTCCCGGTCCTGGCGGGAGAGTATAACCTGGATGGGGCTACGGCCATCGATGTGGGCAATCCCCGGCCCGTCGGATCCACCGCCCCTATGGCCGTCGGAGCTGACCTAACGGCAGGAGGACTGGAAATTGGCGGATCGAGCGACCAATTCCATTTCCTATATCAACCGGTAGCAGGAGATTTCGATGTTAGGACACGGCTGGAGTCGATCGAGAACACGGATCTCTGGGCCAAAGGAGGCTTGATGCTGCGGGAGGGACTGGCAACGGGCAGCCGGTTTGCGGGCGTTTTTGCGACGCCGACCCTGAGTGGATGCTCGTTCCAATCGCGCTTGAATGCCAACGCCACCAGCACGTCCAGCGGCAACCTGCCGGTCAATTATCCCTACACGTGGTTGCGATTGCAGCGACAAGGGGACGTGGTGAGCGGCTACGCCGGGTGCGATGGAACGAATTGGGTGCCGATGGGAACGATGTCTTTGGGAACCAACCAGATGTTCCTGGGATTGGCAGCCACGAGTCACAATACCAACCGGGCCACGGTGGCCCGGTTTCGCGACATCGGCGATGCTGTCGCGGGGACCAATCGCGTTGTGGATCTGGCCGCGGAACCACTCGGGCCTTCGAGCCGGCGGACCGGCCTGGTGATATCCGAGATCATGTATCATCCGGCGGCGAGAGCAGACGGTAAAAACCTTGAGTTCATCGAGATTTTTAACAGCGAGCCGATCTTTATGAACCTGGGCGGCTACCGATTGACTGGCTCGATTGACTATACATTTCCGAGCAATCAAGTGATTGCCGCCGGCGGATTTTTGGTGGTGGCGAGGGCGCCTTCGGATGTGGCGAGCGCTTACGGTATCAACGGCGTGCTCGGCGGATGGACGGGACATTTGCCCGGCAACTCAGGGACTGTACGCCTGCAAAACTCCTTTGGGGCAATCCTGTTGGAGGTTCAATATGCTTCGGATCCGCCCTGGCCGGTGGCGGCGGATGGGGCCGGTCATTCCCTGGTTTTGGCGCGGCCGTCCTATGGCGAAAACGACCCTGCGGCGTGGGCCGCCAGCCAGATGGCGGGCGGTTCGCCCGGAACCACCGATCCTGCCGGGGTCTCGCCCTTGCGAGCCATTCGGATCAATGAAATACTGGCAAATTCAGGTCCCGCCGCGTTGGATTTTGTGGAGCTCTACAATCACGGTAACCAGGCGGTGGACTTGGGCGCATGCATATTGACCGATGATGTGGCCACCAACCGATACGTGTTCCCGGCCAATACCCCGATCCCTCCCGGCGGCTTCGTAGTGTTGTATCAAAATGAACTGGGCTTTGGGCTCAAGTCGGCCGGTGACACCGTTTTCCTGTTCAGTCCCGACCGATCGCGGGTGGTGGATGCGGTGCGCATCGGCGGTCAAGCGTCGGGGGTATCAGCCGGGCGATTTCCCGATGGCGCGGCGGATTTTCGCGAGTTGAAGACTCCCACTCCTGGCACGTCTAACCGCGATATCCGGATTCGGGATCTGGTGATCAATGAAATCATGTTCAATCCCATCTCGGGAAATGACGACGACCAGTTTGTCGAACTCTACAATCGAGGGACCCAGGCTTTGAACATCAGCGGCTGGCGGTTCAGTGACGGCATCGATTTCACCTTCCCGGCGGGCACGCTGGTCCCGGCCGACGGATACGTGGTGGTGGCCCGTAATGCCGCCCGGTTGCGCGCCAGCTACCCGCTATTGACCCCGGCGAATACCGTGGGAGATTTTGCCGGCAAATTATCCAAACGCAAAGAACGCCTGGCTTTGGCCATGCCCGTGGTAACGGTCAGCACCAATGCGAATGACCTCCCCTTTACCAACACGTTTTATGTGGTGGTCAATGAAGTCACTTACGGCGCTGGCGGACGTTGGGGCCAATGGGCCGATGGCGGCGGCAGCAGTTTGGAGTTGATCGACGCCCGCAGCGATAATCGGCTGGCGTCGAATTGGGCCGACAGCGACGAAACGGCCAAGGCGCCCTGGACCCTGATCGAACATACCGGCACGCTGGATTTGGGCGTGGGCGCGGTCGATTCCTTGCATCTCCTGCTGTGCGGCGTCGGGGAATGCCTGGTGGATAACGTCGAGGTCTGGTCCGAGGGCGGAACCACCAACCACATCGCTAATGCGACCTTCACCAACGGAATCAGCGGTTGGTCCATGCAAGGCACCCACGAACGATCGAGCCTCGAAACCACCGAGGGATTCGACGATCAATCGTCATTGCATGTCCGCGCGGACGGCCGGGGCGACACCGGTGCCAACCGGATCCGCTCCGGGTTGAGGAGCCCTTTGCCGGTGGTAGGGAAGACCGCAACCATCCGCGCCCGGGCGCGCTGGCTGCGCGGCGAACGGGGAATCCTCCTGCGCTTCCACGGCAATTGGTTGGAGGCAGCGGGTCAGCTCGCAGTGCCAGCCAATTTGGGCACCCCCGGCACGAAAAACAGCCGCGCCCTCCCCAATGCCGGACCCGCCATCCATGACGTAGTGCATAGTCCTATTTTGCCGGCTGCACAGCAACCGGTGTTGGTTACCGCCCAGGTTTACGACCCGGACGGCGTCACCAACTTGGTGCTGAATTATCGGGTGGATCCGGATAACAACTTGGTCTCTGTGCCGATGACCGATGACGGTCTGGCGGGCGATGCAGTGGCCAACGACGGCATCTACAGCGCGACCATTCCTGGTCAGGACGCAGGGGTTATCGTGGCGTTTCAGGTGCAAGCGACCGACCATTCCTCGGCGCCTGCCACCACCCTTTTCCCGGCGGACGCGCCCGTCCACGAGTGTCTCGTGCGCTTTGGTGAGACGCAGCCCTTTGGCAACTTAGGGGTTTACCATGTCTGGATGACGCGAAATACCACCGTCGGGTGGAACAACCGCTTAAAACTGCACAACACCCCGCTGAACGCGACCTTCGTTTACGGCAATAGCCGCGTGATCTACCAGACCGGCGCCGGTTATGCCGGGAGTCCATGGGTGCGACCCAACTATACCGGCCCCGTCGGCGCCCTGTGTGGTTATGAATTGGAGTTTCCCTCCGACGACCGGTTTTTGGGAGACACGGGCTTGACGCTCGATTATCCGGTTCGCGATGACACGCTGCAACTCGAGCAGGTCGCCTATTGGATGGCCGATCAGATGGGCATCGCCAACAACCATCGCCGCACCATGGTGCTGGTCATCAATGGCAGCCGGCGCGGCCGCATCTACGAGGACACTCAGCGGCCGGACAAGGACATCTGCCAGGAGTTCTACGCGAACGCTGCCGATGGCGACCTTTTCAAACTGGACGACGGCTTTGAATTTGATGCCCGGGTAAGCACTTTTGAACGCGACAACGGAGATACGGCGGCGACCTTGGAGAATTTCACGACGACCGGAGGGGTGAAGAAAACGGCGCGCTACCGCTGGCATTGGCGCAAGCGGGCGGAGACCGGGTCGCCGCACGATTACACCAGCTTGTTTGGCCTCGTGGACGCGATGAATGCGCCCAACGACACCTACGTGAACCAAGTCGAGTCTTTGGTCGATGTTGACCAATGGATGCGGGCATTCACCGTCGAGCACATGGTGGGCAACTGGGATAGCTACGGATATTATCGAGGCAAAAACATGTTTGCTTACAAACCCGTTAATGGCAAATGGCAAATGCTGCTCTGGGACATCGATTTTGTGATGAGTGCGCAAGGCAATCCGGCCAACGACTACATGCTCGGAACCGTCGATCCCGTTCT
>JADGRT010000263.1 GCA_017880715.1 Verrucomicrobiia bacterium
AGGGCAAGTTTTTGGTTTTTGTCGCCGGCCATTTCCGGGTCGTCTGGCGAAGCGGCGATCCGTTTGCTTTTGGTCGGCGGGAGAGACGCAGGTTTGCTGGCGGATCGATCGGAAGATTCGGTTAGCGCGTCCGTCGCATGGTGGCGGCCCAGCCAATAACCGGCGCACCCTGAGGCGAGCGCGATGGCGAGCGCGAGAAGGACTCCTTGAATTTTCATGTCATAGTTGCTTAACGCTGGTGACGCATGCGAACGGAAACTCGATCGATCATGCCCAAGGTTAGCCCTGAAAGCAAATATGATCCGGCTCACGCCGGATGCTACGAAAAAAGTGAGTTACACCCGCTAGCGGATTCCGTCCCCCGTTTCCCGTTTCCCGTTCCACGCTTCCCCCGCACGGCGGCTTCAACCCGCCATATCGCTCTTGCGCTGGGCCATGAATTTGAAGAACTCGTATCCCTCGCGCAGCCGGCGGACGCAGATATCCTTGTCTTCGAGCATGGTTTTGACGATCCGCAAGATCGGCCGCGCCCGGAAATAGTAGCGGTGATAGAACTTTTCCACCGACTGAAAAATCTCTTCCTTGCTCAAGCCGGGGTACTCCAGGGCGCATTGCTGCGTGCCATCCGCGAACAGCATGTCCTTCTGGTCCCCCTTGGCGTACCAGCCATTCTGCCGCGCCAGCTCAAAAAGTTCCGTGCCCGGATACGGCGCCGCCAGCGACACCTGGAGGCTGAATAAGTCCAGATCCATCGCGTAACGAATGGTTTCTTCGATGGTCTCTTTGGTCTCGATCGGCAAACCCAGCACAAACGTGCCATGGATCACGATGCCCAGGTCGTGGCAATGCTTGGTGAACTGCTTGGCTTGCTCGATGGTGATCCCTTTCTTGATCCGTTTCAGAATTTCCGCGTTCCCGGATTCGTAGCCCACCATGAGCACCCGCAGTCCGCAATCCTTCATTACCTTCAGGGTCTCGTAATTCACATTGGCCCGGCTGCTGCACGACCACGTCAAACCGAGCGGCTTGATTTTTTCGGCAATTGCCCGCGCCCGTGGCAAATTGGCCGTGAAGGTGTCGTCGTCGAAGAAAAACTCCTGAACCTGCGGAAACAGCTTCTTGGCATGCGCCAGCTCCGCCGCCACACTCTCCGGCGATCGCACCCGGTACCGATGCCCTCCGATCGTTTGCGGCCACAAACAGAAGATACATTGCGCCGGACATCCCCGTCCGGTGTAAAACGACAGGTACGGCTCCTTCAAATATCCGACCGAATATTTTTCCACCTGCAGGTCGCGCTTATAAACATCCGTCACCCACGGCAGCGCGTCCATGTCCTCGATCAATTCGCGCTCGGGCGTGGCCACGATTTTCCCTTCCTGGCGATAGGACAGCCCGTTGACTTCGGCCAACGGCCGGCCCGCCGCTACTTCCTGGCACGTGTAATCGAATTCTTTGTGTCCCACCCAATCGGCAGCCGTCACCGTCTTCAACGTTTCCTCGGGCAACGTGGCCGCATGCGCCCCCACAAAACCGATCACCGTTTTCGGTTTTTGCGATTTGATAGCTTCGGCCACCTTCGCGTCATTTTTCAGGGATGGCGTCGAGGTGTGAATGATGACGTGATCGTAATTTTGCGCTTCCGCCAGGCAGGCCTTCAGATCGATGTCATGCGGCGGACAATCCATCAATTTGCTGCCCGGCACCAGCGCCGCGGGTTGCGCCATCCACGTCGGATACCAGAACGACCGGATTTCCCGGCGCGCCTGGTAACGCGAACCGGCGCCGCCATCGAAACCGTCAAACGAAGGAGGACAAAGAAACAAGGTCTTCATGCAGTTTTCTTTTCGGCCACCGTGTCCCCGTCCTTGGGGCAGGTTTCGGGAACGGGTTTCGAGCCGCCCGCTCCCGAATCATGGCCGCGCCCGATCGATACGCCATTAAAAGCCTTCACGGTTTTACCGCGTTCCGACGGCGCGGGCTTGGCGCCAAAATTGTATTTGATGTTTTTCCAGGTATCGCCCGGGCGATAGTCCACGCCGAGCGCGCCACTGGGATCGTAACCGCAGTGCACCATGCAATGCTCGCAGCGCGAATCCCGCACCTGGCCTTTCACCACGCCGTATTGCCCCCAATTCACCCGGTCGAGCATTTCTGGGTAGCTGGCATAATGCCCGTCGGTGATGAGATAACAAGGCGCTTTCCAACCTTTGATGTTGCGGGTGGGGATGGCCCAGGCGGTGCAGGTCAAATCGCGCTTGCCCGCCAGGAATTCCTGGTACACGACGGTGCCGAAAATCGTGAAGCGCCTGCCCCATTCCTCCAGACGCGAAAACTTTTCCACGGTCGCCGCGCGCGTCAGAAAGAAATCCTCCGGACGTTGCCGTCCTTTTTTGATCATGGCCACCTTGGCCGCATCGTAATCGTAGCCTGGCGAAATCGTGTGGCCGTCCACGTCGAGCGCCGAAAAGAACTCGAACATCTGTTCGATTTCATCGACGTCGGTTTCCTTATAAACGGTCGTGTTGGTGGCGACCTGAAATCCAAGCCGTTTGGCCATTGTGACCGCCGCCACGCATTCGCGGAAGACGCCTTCGCGCTCGACAATCAGATCGTGCGTCCGTTCCAGGCCGTCCACGTGCACATTCCAGTAGAGCCAGGGCGTCGGCCGAATCACGGGTCCACCGTTCTTGGACCCCTGCCGGACTTCCGCCGCTTCGGTTTCGGTCAGCAGGCTTTCCTGGATCAGTTGTCCCAGCAGCGATTCGCTGGCTGGCTGGTAGATGGCGGCCAGGTAATCGCGCAGTTTGCGCCGCATCAGGAGAGCGTTGGTGCAGATATAAACGATGCGTCCTTGCTGGAGCAATCCGTCCACCAGTTCCGCTATCTGGGGATAAATCAACGGCTCGCCGCCGCAAACCGACACCATGGGGGCGCCGCAATCCGCCGCGGCCGCCAGGCAATCCGCCAGACTCATCACGTCCCGCAGACTGGTGGAATACTCGCGAATGCGGCCGCAGCCGGTGCAGGCAAGGTTGCAGGTGTGGAGCGGTTCCAATTGCAGCACGAGGGCAAATCGCGGCGTCCGGCGCAACTTGTGCGCGATGATATGCCGCGCTATTTTGAGCGTCAAAGCCAGGGGGAACCGCATGGTTTTTATTGGGCTTTAGCCAGATCGCAAACCGCTGGTCTGGCGCTCGTTTCCGCGCCGGCCAATGAGTTGGTGGCCGGTTGGGGTGGCTCCCATTTCACGCCGGGCAGGAAAAAGGAGGCGGGCGAGATGGTGTGCGAAGCGGAGAATCCGCCACAACCACTCAAGCACACAACCGCCATTCCCAGCCCCGTTGCCATCGCCCATCTGCTTCTCAAAACCATAGCTTCACTATAGAACGGGATTCCGTTGCTGCAACTGGAAAATGGTGCTGTGCTTTCGTCTTCTCACGTAGCGGCGTCTCGGCAGAGCGCCGCATACTTGGCCCCACGCAAGAAAAATGGCGGCGCTCTGCCGAGGCGCCGCTACGCGGTTTGGCAAAGAACCACCACGAAAGACACGGATCCGCCGCAGTGGAATCTAACGGGCATTCGTGGGCGAATGGGAATGCTTTCGCAGGGACGATTCCCATTGCTGGTTCATCGCTTGCAGGCGTTGTTGTTGTTCGGCGGTCAGGTGGGGAGCAAAGCGTGCCTGGGACTGTTTGATTTGGCGGAAGGTTTTCTCGCCGGCCTCCTGGTGAATGGCGTGGATGGCTCCGCTATTTTCGCGCACGATCGGTTCGATTTTGGCGGCTTGTTCGTCCGTGAGTTTGAGTTCGGACCGCAGTTTTTGCATGATATGGCGCGCCATGACATCCGGTTGGGGCGGGTCCATGACGCGTTCCTGGGCCACGTGAAAACCGATCAAGCCGCCGGCCATGGCTCCCGCCAAAAAAATACCGGTCAGGCAAAGGACGATTTGAAGTTTGGAAAACGATTTCATGGGTTGAGCGCGAGGTTGATGGCGGAGTTGATCCCCGCCAGTTCCGGCGCGTTGGAGTGGCGGTAGGCCTGGTAACTCCAGGCGGCGGCCACCAACATCAGCAACGCCGCACAAGCCAACGCTCGGCGGCAAAGGGGCAGCCAGTCAAGCAGGTCGGCCGCCGCGTCAGCCGATCGCCACCGGGAGAGCACGCGCAGCTCCACCGCAACCGGGAGTTCCTCCGCGGGTTCGCGCGCCGCGCGCGCCGCCGAATTCAGGAGGCGATCCAAGGGATCAGGTTGCGGTTTCATAAAGCGGATTCCTTTAGCAAGGTTACGAGCTGCTGCTTGAGTTTGCGCCGGGCGCGAAACGCGCGAATTTTGATCAGGGCAATGTTCCAGCCGGTTTTTTTCCGGATTTCTTCCATGGTCCAGCCTTCCAGGTGCAGCCAAGTGATGAGCCATCGGTCGGATGGCTTGAGTGTTGCCAGGAGCTTTTCGACCAGTTCACGCGACGCGAGGCTTTCGGAGACGGGCAGTTCGTCACTGGTTTCGTGCAGGGCATGCAGCACCTGTTCCTCTTCTTCGCTCAAATCGGCCCAGCGCACCTCGGGGCGAATCTTTTCGGCCTTTAACTGATTAAGGCAGGTGTTGACCGCGATCCGCGAAACCCAATGTTCGAAAGGCACGTTTCCCGAGAATTGGCCGAGTTTGGTAAAGATTTTAATAAATACCATTTGTGACAGGTCTTCTTCGGCGGTGCGACGCGGCCGATGCGTCCGGATGATGGAAATCACCTGGGGATAAAGCCGTTGCATCAACAGCCGGGCAGCATCCTCATCGCCGGCGCGCACGCTGCCGAGGCATTCGTTCATATCGAAGCGGTCATCAACCATCGCTTCGTTGTTTAACACCATTTTTGTCGCCAAGCCAGTCACGGATTCATCGTTTTTTCCGCATGATTACCGTCCCGCATTAATAATGACAGCCGGCAGGGAATCCGGTTGCAGGTTTTTCAGGGTTTTATCCAAACCACGGCAACGGCGATGGGGAAATCACC
>JADGRT010000264.1 GCA_017880715.1 Verrucomicrobiia bacterium
CGGAGGTAAAAGCCGCCGCTAAGGCGGCATCAAGCTCGTCAATCATAACGTAGCAGCCGACGTGAGTCGGCTCAAACTTTCGAATTTTGTGCGGCTTTTCGCATGCCCGGCGGAGAATAATGATCCGGCTCACGCCGGATGCTACGAAAAACGGCGAGCTTGATGCAGCGCCGGGCCGCCGCCAGGAACCATTCATCGGCGATCCTTTCGTGACGTGCTTCAAAACCGTTGTAACCCCATCCGCACTCCTTACCCTGGAATGCCGTGCCTCGGAAAAAGTGCGTTGCACCCGCCTTCCGACAGCAGGCGGATTTCGGATTGAACCGGGTGGGTGCTTCCATTACGGTGCGGGTCAGCAATATGAACGATCCAACGGCGCGCTACCGCAAGTTGTCCATCCTGATGGCCGCCTATAACGAGGAATGCACCTTGCGGCGATGCCTCGAGCAAATATTGGCCGCGCCCCTGCCCGGAGGTCTTGACCGGGAGATCATATTGGTCGATGACGGCTCGACCGACCACACCTGGGAGATCGCTCAACGTCTCAGCCAGCAGCATCCCGGGTTGCGAATTTTCCAGCAGCCGGTGAACCAGGGAAAAGGCGCCGCCATTCGCCGGGCGATCCGGGAAATGAGCGGCGACATCGCCATCTTCCAGGACGCCGATTTGGAATATGAACCGCGGGATTACGGACGGTTGCTTCGACCGATCCTCGAGGGCAAGGCCGACGTCGTTTACGGCTCGCGGTTTACCGGTGAAGAGCGAAAGGTCCTCTTCTTCTGGCATACGTTGGGCAATCGCGGCCTGACCTTCTTGTCGAACCTGCTCAACAACCTCAACCTGACCGACATGGAAAGCTGCTACAAGGCGTTCACGACGCGGTGTCTGCGCACGATTCCGCTGGAGTCGAATCGGTTCGGTATCGAGCCGGAAATCACGACCAAGGTCGCCCGCAACCGATTTCGTATTTACGAGGTGCCCATTGCCTACAACGGGCGCACCTACGAAGAAGGCAAGAAAATCGGCTGGCGCGACGGTTTGGCGGCGCTCTGGTTTATCGTCAAGTATCGGCTGAGTTCGCACTACGCCGATGCCGGCAAGGTGGCCTTGGACGCCTTGGAGCAAGCGCCCCGGTTCAATCAATGGATGTACGACACGATCCGGCCGCATCTGGGACACCGACTCGTCGAACTGGGGGCTGGCCGCGGGAACTTGAGCCGGTTGCTCCGGCGCCACGGCCATCTGCTGGTCACGGACAATCGGCCCGACTACCTGCAAGATCTTTCCCGGAAGTATGACTACCTGGAAACCGTGCAGGTGGCCAGCTTGGACCTTGCCGTGCCAGACGATTTCGCGTTGCTGAAGCCGTACGCACCCGACACCGTGGTCTGCCTGAATGTCCTGGAACATATTCAGGAGGATGAAGCTGTTTTACACAACCTCTACCGCGTGCTTCCCGAAGACTGCCGGCTCGTATTCTTGGTGCCCTACAATCCGCGATTATACAGCAAGTTTGACCAGCAGATCGGCCACTTCCGGCGTTATCAAAAAGGCGAGCTGGAAAAAAAGATGCAGGCGGCTGGCTTTCAGATCGAGCGGCAGTTGTTTTTCAACAAGGTGGGCGTCGTCGCATGGTGGGTGGCCAACACCCTGGCCGGACAACGCACGATCACGAGCTGGCAACTGCGCCTCTACAACCTCCTGACGCCGTTGTTCCGGATCTTGGATGGGGTCCTTCCCATCAGCGGCCTGTCAACCATTGTAGTGGCTCGGAAACCCAAGGAGACGCCGCGCGCCGCCTGATTATGTGCGTTAGAGGAGAAAACCCAGCCGTCAAAGTCGAATCCAGGGCTACTGACGGCTCAGGGCCAATTCATGTACCAACAAAAGTAGGAGACGAGGTGACGAGGCTCTGATTTTCTGATTAGACGGCCGCTTAAAACTTAAAATGAGCCTCGTTACCTCGTCTCCTACCTTTCATGAATTTGCCCTGACTGACGACTACGGGTGCATCTCACCTTTTTCCAATGTTGGCAACTTGGACGAAAGGAGCGCGGACATTCCTGTCCGCTTTGGCGTTGACCAGAACGAAGAGGCGGACAAGAATGTCCGCGCTCCAGATCCACAAGGTTTTGGGTGTCGGAAAAAGGTGAGATGCGCACGACGGCTACCGATCCTTCGTTTTCTCTTTCCCCTTTCGGACAAGGTGTTAACAATCCGGTTATGAACTCAATCCTCTCCCGGCGGCATTTCCTGCGACAGAGCGCTGGGGCTCTCTGCGCAGCCGTGGCGGCGCCATCCCTGATTCCTGCTTCGGCGCTCGGCCGTGGTGGCGCCATGGTTCCCAGCGAACGCGTCACCATGGGTTTCATCGGCGTGGGCGGACAAGGGGGCGGTCATCTGCTGGGGGGCGCCTGGACGTATTTAACTGGCGGCTACGCTGCGCGCAAGGACGTGCAGGTGCTGGCGGTTTGCGACGTGGTGCGAAGCCGCCGCGAAAACGCCACGCAACGCGTCAATCAGAATTACACGCAAACGCTCGGTCTGGGCAACTACCAGTCCTGCCAGGCTTACGTGGATTTCCGCCAGGTGCTGGACCGCGACGACATCGACGCCGTGCTGATCGCGACCCCCGCGCACTGGCATGCCATCATGGCCATCATGGCCGCGCAGGCGGGCAAAGATATTTATTGTGAGAAACCGACCGCGGTGACGGTGCGCGAAAGTCAAGCGGTGGTGAAGGCCGTGCGCCGCTACGGGCGGGTGTACCAGGCGGGCACCCAACAGCGCAGCGAATATAACGCCCACTTCCGCCGCGCCTGCGAGTACGTCCGCAACGAACGGATCGGCCGTTTGCAGGAAATCTATGCCTATCGCGATGGCGGCGCCGTCGCCTGGCCCACCCGTTTCGACCCCGCCAAACCCGTCCCCGAGGGCCTGGACTGGGATTTGTACCTGGGACCCGCGCCCTGGTTTCCTTACGATGGCAACGCGAGCGCGCACCGGTTCGACATCGGAGAACTCAATTGGGGTCAGCATCACTACGACTTTGTGCAGTGGGCCGCTGGCGCGGACGAAACGGGTCCGGTCAGCCTTTTCATGGAACAAGGACGAACGGGCTACCAATATGCCAGCGGCGTAGTGGTTCATGGCTCCGCTTATCCGGGCGAAAATATTGGCGGTGACGGCGGGGCGTGCTTCGTAGGCACCGAGGGCCGCATCGCCGTGGACCGTGGCAACCTGGTGTCCTACCCGGAAAACATCGTGCGCGAACCGATCCGGCCGGACGAGCTGCATGTTTACCACTGCGACAGCCATTCGGGGAATTTTCTCGAATGCGTTCGCACGCGCAAACGCACGATCTGCGATGTCGATATTGCCCATCGGGCCGCCAGCGCCCTGTTGCTGGGCGGCGTCGAGAAACAGTTGCAGCGTCCGCTGAAATGGGATCCGCAGCAGGAACAATTCATCGGCGACGACGAGGCCAACCGGCTGCTATCTATTGCCCAACGTCCGCCCTGGCGCATCTGAAACGGATCTTCCACCCATTTGAAACGCATCATCCCATGAAACGATTTATCCTTTTGACCGTAGCGGCAACAACGCTTGGCCTGGGTCTGTCAGCGGCTTGTTTATCCCTTTGCGGCGCCGAGTTGGACGAGGAATCGCAACAGATAGCCTTGCTGCAATCCGACCGTTCCTTGCCGGAGAAAGATGCTGCGTGTGCCCGGCTCAAACGCATCGGCACCGCCCGATCCGTGCCCGCTCTGGCCGCGTTGCTGACCGATGAACAGCTCTCTCACTACGCGAGGTACGCCCTGGAATCCATGCCGTGGCCCGAAGCAAGCCAGGCTTTGCAGGACGCGTTGGATAAGACCAGGGGGCTGACCCAGGCGGGACTTATTAATTCGCTTGGCAATCGCCGCGAAACCGCGGCGGTTCCGGCGCTGGCGAAACGGCTCGCCGACACCGATGCCGTCGTCAACACGGCGGCGGCGGCCGCGTTGGGCAAGATTGCCGGAACCGAAGCCCTGAAAGCGCTAAGCGCTGCCTGGGGAGGCGCCACCGGCGCCACCCGCGTCGCCGTTGTGGATGCGCTGCTCGCGGTGGCAAACCGGATGCTTGCAGAAGGCGATCGCACCGCGGCCTCAGCGGTATTCCAGAAACTTTATGATGCGAAAGAGCCGGATTACATTCGCACCGCCGCCTACGGTGGATTGATTCGAGCGGCCGGCGATCGCGCGCTTTCGCTCGTTACCTCCGCAATCTCTGGCCGGGACGGCGCCAGTCAGATCGCTGCCCTGCAATTGGCCCGCGACATCCAGGATCGAGGCGCCACGAAGGCTTTCACGGAACTGCTGGCCACGGCATCCCCGGCGGTTCGGATTGCCTTGATCGGCGTGCTGAGCCAGCGCGGCGACACGGCGGCGGCGCCGGCTGTGGTTCTTTTGGCGAGCGGAAAGGATCAGGAGGTACGCCTGGCGGCCCTGGCGGCCCTGGGTCGGCTGGGAGACGCTTCCGCGGTTCCCGTACTGGCCGAAGCGTTGGCCTCCAGCATCCAGGACGAACAAAAGGCCGCGCGACAATCGCTGCTCGAACTGCGTGGCGGCGATGTCAGCGAAGCTTTGTTGAAGCAGATGGCCGCCGCCCAACCGGCGGCGCAAACCGAGCTGGCGCGCGTGTTGGGCGGGCGCGCCGAGAAATCAACAGTGCCGAGATTGTTGGAAATCGCGCGAAGCCAAACGGGCCCGCCGCAATCCGCCGCTTTGCGAGCGCTGGCGTTGCTGGCGGACGGACAGCATCTGGCCCCGCTGGTAAAAATCCTTCAGGACACCAAAAGCGAAGCCGCACGCTCCGAGGTTCAAGAGACGTTAATCTCCATCTGTCAGCGCCTTCAGACACAACCCGGATTCGATGTCGAACCGCTTGTCCAAGGCATGAACGACCGCAATGCCGAGGCGCGGATAGCCTTGCTGACGGTCTGCCGGGGACTGAGCGAT